>NZ_KV833968.1:217581-271634 GCF_001837725.1 Enterococcus sp. HMSC072F02 | reverse complement strand
TTAGTTGTCTAGCTTAATTTTACAATCGGCGTCTTTTAAACTTTATATCGAGTGATTATCCTTGTGTTAGTATTATATACGTGTTACAGTAAATAAGTAATCTAATTTGAAACGTAATCTGAGCGATATATTCACACTATAAAAACTCCTTTTACCAAGTAATATTAATTGCAATAAAACACGTATTATATACGTATCAGGAGGAAATATATATGAATAAAGGTACAGTAAAATGGTTTAACTCAGATAAAGGTTTTGGTTTCATCACTGGTGAAGATGGAAATGACGTGTTCGCTCATTTTTCAGCAATCCAAGGAGAAGGCTTTAAGTCTTTAGATGAAGGCCAAGCAGTTACTTATGATATTGAAGAAGGTCAACGCGGTCTTCAAGCAGTAAATATCGTAAAATAATGTTGAACGTTAACCGCCTCATATGAGGTGGTTTTTTTGTTTATGTTGGTAGAAAAAATCCTTCACTGTAATATTAGGTGAGGGATTTTTTTCGTTCATTGATTAAGTTTAACACTATTGTTTGATTTAGTTTGTTTATTTTCTGTTACTCAGTTTTTACTTGCTTTGATATCTTTTTCTGAAACCGTCAAATCATAAAGAAGATACTTTTCTGAGCAAAGGAATTTACATATTTTACCAAATATGGTTTAATGGTTTAAACATATAAACTAAAGAGGTGAGCTACAATGATTAGACATGATCGTTTAAAAACAGAACTAGAATCATTGAGTGGTTTTTTAGCAGCGTTAGGTGACGCAAAGAGACAATTAATCTTGATTAGACTATTAAATGAAAAAAGCTGTCATGGCTTGCAAGTAGGAGAACTAACTGACGATACAGGTTTATCAAGACCAGCAGTATCACACCACTTGAAAATTTTAAAAGACGCCGATTTATTAGAGGTCAGAGAAGAAGGAACTAAAAATTTTTACTATCTAAAACACGAAAATAAAAATATATACAAATTAAGAGATTTTTTGAATGATGTAATAACTGAAATAGAGGAGCTAAAAGACAGTGAAGAAAATTCTGATCGTTGAAACAAACGTCAATCAATATAAAGGAACAAATAAAGCTACTGGGCTTTGGCTAGGAGAAACAGTAGAATTTTTAGCAGAAATCTATAAATATCAGTTTGAAGCTGATTTTGTTAGTCCGTTAGGTGGCTATGTGCCGATTGATCCTAGAAGTATGAAAAATCTAGATTCTGATGTTATGGACATTTATTCTAATGCAACATTTATTGAAAAAGGTTTGAGGAATACGTTGTCTCCTGCAAACGTAAAGAGTGAAGATTATATTGCTATTTACTTTACCGGAGGACATGGTGTGATGTGGGATTTTCCAGAAAATAACGCATTACAAAAAATAGCGAGTGATATTTATGAATCAAATGGCTATGTATTATCTGTGTGCCACGGTATAGCAGGTTTATTGAATATCAGACTTGCTAATAATGACTATTTAATAGCAAATAAAAAATTGACTGGTTTTACTAAAACGGAGGAACGATTAGCGATGAAAAGCAAAGTAGTTCCTTTTGATAATGAAGAGATGACTGTAAAGAGAAAAGGACATTTTATCAAGAAGCGTTTCTTTAAGAGTCATGTGGTAAAGGATGGACATCTGATTACTGGACAAAACCCGTATTCAACAAGAGAACTAGCACGAACATCCATCAAGGAGGTTATCTAAATGCAAACAGTTATTGGTAGTAATGGCCAAATTGGATACGAATTAGCAAAAGAACTCAATCAAACGTACGGGAAACAGTTGCGCTTAGTTAGTCGAAATCCGAAATCAATCAACGATACAGACGAACTAATCTCAGCGGATATTTTAGATCGTGAGGCAACTATTCGTGCTGTAGCAGGAAGTGAGATTGTTTATTTTGCTGCAGGATTACCGATGGACTCCGAACAGTGGAAAACAAAATTTGAAATCATGTTAGAAAATGTCATACAGGCTTGTAAAGAAACAAAGGCGAAATTAGTTTTTTTCGATAACACTTATATGTACGAAAAAAATGACACGGAACAATTTGAGGATAGCAAATTTATTTATGATGGTATCAAATCCACTGTTCGAGCTAAAATGGCAGATCGGCTAGTGACTGAAATGGAGAATCCTGACATCGATGTGATGATTTGTCGCGCTCCTGAATTTTATGGACCTAATAAGACGCAAAGTATTACAAACAGTTTTCTGATCAAACTTTAAGGACCTTGATTTGGACACCTGATGCTAGTAAAGCCATGGCACTTTTAGCAAATCATCCTGACACTTATAACCAAACTTGGCATCTACCTTGTGATGTAAGTCGAACATATGAAGAGATGATAAAGTTGATGGAAGAAAAGTTGTGCAAACCGGTAAAATATAAAGTGATCAAACAATGGATGTTTGATCTTGGTTCTATATTCAATAAAAATATGCAAGAGCTAAAAGAGTTACTACCTAGATATCATTATGATAACAAGTTTAATTCTGATAAATTTAAAAAGAAATTTCCAGATTTTGAAATAACAACATTCTCCAATGCGTTAGACGAATTATTCAAATTAGAAAAGTAATGCTACTCGAGAGAAAAAGCGATAGTTGCCATCCACTAAATATGGAAAGTCAACTATCGCTTTTTCGTTTTATCTCATGACTAGAATAACAGTTGCCAAGTAAAGCCAAACTTGTCAGTCACCCAGCAAACTTCCGTATACTTTTCGTAATTTTTTTCATGCATCATTACGGTTCCGCTATCTTTTAATGTATTAAATGCCTGATCAAATTCTTCCTGATTATCTACTTCAATCAAAATGGTAGATGCCCAGGTGGAGACAGGCGCAGGGAAATCTTTTGACATATCCAAAAATCCAATTACTTGATTGCCTAACTTAAGTTCACCTTCAAGGATAAGATCCGATTCCTCTTTGCTCGCATCCCCATACCGATTCAACTTAGTGATTTGGGAGTTAGGAAAAGCTTTGTGATACCAATTGATTGCTTCTTCTGCTTGACCATTATATGTCAAAAACGGTAATAGTTGCTTCATCTTTTTCCCTCCTGCTTCCTTTTTTGAGATCGATTGCAAAGCGATTGTAACATGGAATGGGTAAAAAAGACTAAAGACAGGAACTAAATCGAAATGGTCATTCATCAGTCTAGTATTTATATAAAAAGGCAGACAGCAAATATAATAGGGCAATATGTGCCGGATAAAAAATATAAAAGAAATATTTTATTCCTTTTCCTTTTTGTCCGTTATATAGCAAGATTGGGATGATTGAAAAGATCATTATCCACTGGGTCGTACCTAAAAAGAAGAATATTCCAGCAACAATCGAAATGATGACACATTGAATGTTACGGTGATTTCTTGCTAAATAAAGCAAAGGAATCAAAAGAACCATAAAATTATTTTCTGCCAAAAGCAGTGCAGGTAAAAATGATGTAATCAGCATAAAAACAACTTTGTTTTGAAGGATAACAGGACTAGAAAATAACAACGGGATAAATAATGAGAGCAAGATTGGTAAAATGAATAAGAGAATACTTGTAACAATCTTTTTCCAACTTCCTGTATTTTTTCCTTCAGTGAAAAGATCGATTGCATACATCATGACCGTACCAATAAACAGATCTCTGAAAAGGTTATTCATTAATACTACTTCATCATAATGAACGATATTACCTAAAAAATAAGTAAAAAAGGCCATAAGAACCATTGAGAGATAAAGCCGCTGCATATATTTCTTTTTATCATGTGTATGTGAGAAGCCTACAACGCTTATAAAAAAGAACAAAGTAGCAACTGGTCTACCAAACCAATCCAGCCAGTCGGGGACACCAAACGGATAAAACATTTGATGAATGTGATCGACAAACATCAATGTAATCCCTAAAATTTTCAATTCAAAGGTAGAAAGTCCTCTTTTCAAACGAACAGTATTCAAATTTTCCCCTCCTAATGATTAAATAAATGAAACAAGTGACAATCACATTATTAATGAATTGAAGTAAGAAATACAATCGAAAAGTCGAACATTTTTGTCATGTGAATCACTGCAAAAATCAAAACAAAGTAGAAATTATCTTTGGAATATCAGAGAATGAGGGGGGGAAAATAGTATGTAACTATAATTAAATGATGTAAACTTATAATTTGCAAATAATTTCTATGCCAATGTATCACGAACCTAAAAGTAATCCAATTTGTCTAAACGTTTATCTATAATAAAAATGTGCGAAATACCGAACTTTTTTATCTTTTTATTTAGTTTTAATGCAAAAAATCAAGTTACAAGATAAATTAGTTGGGACAAACGTGTTTATACATTATTTTTTATTCAAAAAAATAGCACAATGGCAAAGAACATAAGTGAGAGCATAAGCCCCAAGGAATGACTAAAAAGAAAAGCAGAATCACATGCCATGTCATCCTAAATTTCTTCCAGAAAATAAATAAGCGGAAAAAAGGGAAGAAACAGCAAAACATCGATCCAGCACCATTTCCCCCCCCTTTTGAAGTAACATAAAACAATAAACATGAATGTTCAGGGAAGTAAAAATAAAGCTTTACTCATAGCTAACAAAATACCAGCTCCTTTTATTCTTTATCCCTCACATTCAAAGAGTAACAATGGTATGTACTTAATAATAGAAAAATGGATCAACTTGTATGAATATCAAATGAAAAGTTCTACGCCAAAATAAAAAACTTCCAGCCAATTTTGACTGGAAGCTTATTTTTTTCTGAAATATCCTAACACACAAATGAAAAAGATGGCCGAAGCTAATAAACCGATTTCGTAGTAAAACAATGAAATACCAGAGTCATAATAATAAAAGCCTCTGATTTTATGGATAAAATAAATCATCGGACAAGCAGATAAAAGTAAGTATTTGTTCAGTTTTTTGAATAAGTAAAAGAAAATACTGGTCATTATGATGAATGGTATCCAAAATAAAAGTTTACTTAAGACAATCAAATGATCAACTCCCATATTTTTTACCAAGAGAGATCATACCATCTTTATCGCCAAAACAAAATATTTTTTTGTATCGTTTGAAATTTTAATTAGGATTATTGAATTAGTTCTGAATAACTATGAATTTCAATTAGAAATCACTTGTTCTTATCAAAAATAAAAATATCGCCTCTCATTTATTGAGAGGCGAAAGTTCTTAGTTTAACTCAATTTTTTTCGTTTCTTTTGGATGATGCGCCGTTTTAGGTAATGCTAATTTCAGTACACCATTTTTAAAGGTTCCGGTGATTTTTTCTTCATCAACATCAGGAAGATAGAATGAACGTTTGTAAGAGACCGAATGTCTTTCTTTCCGTACATAGTTGCCATTTTCTTTATCTTCCGTATGGGACTCGTGGTTGGCGGAGATCGTCAAAGTATTGTCTGAATATTCAACTGTCGTGTCTTCTTTGTCACAGCCAGGCATATCAGCTGTTAGTTTGTATTCTTTTTCGTTTTCAACTAAATCTACTTTTGGATAACTTGAAACACCTAAAAAATCATTGAACGCTGGACTAAACACATCATTGAAATCAGGGAACATGTCGCGAATGCTAGGTACATTTGCCATTTTTGATCATCCTTTCAATAGAGTATTTTTTATTTATCCCTATTTATGTAATAACTCTATTTTGAAAAAAATTCAAGTATAACGGTTGTCTTTGTGAATGTTTCATCTAGTGAATTACAAAGGTTATCTTTCTAATTTGAGAAAGGGTTTGCTAGAATAATAGTAAGAAAATAATTTAGAGAGGAGAAAATATGGCAAAAACCACAAATCCCTATTGGCGAGAAGAAAGCAGAATCTATCATTTAGAATTAGAAATCGCTAGGACAAGCAATCCACAAAAGAAACGTGAACTCGGCTATCTTTTAGAAAAAGAAAAAACAGCTTTGCAGCAACGAAAATGGCGAGATCGAGAAGCGCGAAATTACCAAATAAAAACGATACGTAAAACCCGTAGAAGAAAAATCGTCTATTACACATGTTGTATAGCAGGAATCATCATCGTGTCATTTTTTATAATAAGCAAATTCTTTTACCCAAATGTAGAAAAATTGGATTTAGAAAACCATCCGGCGACTAATTTTATTACACAACTGACAAAAAGCGAAGTAGATACCACAAATTTAACAAGAGAGCAAGTAGAGAAGTGGGCATACTATCATTTGAAGTTAGAAGATCCAACTATTGTAAGCGCTAACCATTATTGGTTTGACGTTCGTATCAATCAAGTTAGAGAAGTAGAAGTAGATATTTTTATGGAAGAAGTAGCTGTAGCAAACTATGTAGTTGACGCAAATGGTCACTTATATCGTATGACTGCATCTAACAAAAAAATGGTGGCGAATAAATGGGACGTACCAGAGAATTTTGAAATAGAAAACGCGAACGATTGAGATACTCGTTCGCGTTTTTCAAAATAAAATAGCGTTAAAACACACAATGAACAGACAGAAATGTGAAATTTTCTATATCATCAAAACGGTGTGCCGTACGCATCAGTTATCAAGATCACTCCATCGGGGGAAACTCGATAGAAACCGACACTTCCTGATCCTCCTTGGGCACGAGTCTGCTTGCTAGAAGTCGTGAACAAATAATCTTGATCGATTTTTTGATAAAAGCTAGTAACGATATCTTCACTTTGTAATTCGGAACGATGGGCAATAAGAAATAGAAGTGCTTCATCAGAGTTTTCCAATGGAAGAGAAGGTTCAGTTCTTTCCTGCATTTCAGATGTTGAAGAAATGGTAGACGACTGAATGCTTGATTGGTTATATTGAGAATCTACATTATTAGTAGAAGTATTAGTAATGGAAGCAGTAGAAGTACTTTTAGTTGAACCGACCACAGGTGTTGAATTGGTTAGTGAAGATTCATTGATAGAATTCTTTGTAGCATTTCCACAGGCTGAAAAAAGTAGTACAACCCCCAACAATCCTACGTAAATCCCTTTATTCATGATGGTACCTCCTAAAATAGATTATCTTGATTCAGTATACCACTTTCCATGTGGAATCAGATGACTTCAAATAAAAAAACCTTCCCACTAATGGGAAGGTTCATGAAGATAATTGCTTTTTTAATAATTATAGCTTTCTAATATCTTTCATCAACTTTTCTAGTAATCATAGGGAAAAATTTCAAGCAGTAAATCGCACAAATACCTACGATGATATAAATGATCTTCGCAAAAATAGTTGTTGAACCACCAGCAATCATAGCTACTAAATCAAATTCGAACAAGCCTACCAACAACCAGTTCAGCCCTCCCACAATCAATAAAGTTAATGCAATAGCATCTAAAGTTTTCATTAGAATTCTCCTTTCTTAAATGATAAAATAATTATATATCAAAAAGAGAAACATTGCTTATATAACGCTCAGGGATTTTAGCAAATGATGCAAAAAGAGGAAAAACAAGTAAAGGTATCGCAGATAATGCCTTCAATCAAAAAAAGAAATAGACTTACAAAACGTCTGATTTTCAACATTGACAGTCAGAAATACTTGATGAGCTCCGATGAGGGATGAGGAATGACTTGCGGACTCACTTATCCATAAAATAAACGATAGCCTTCTCGAAAACTCGAGAAGGCTATCTGACGATTCAATATTCATTAATTTAAAGTTTCGGTGACTATTACTAACTATTACTTATTTCTCATTTAAACGATGTATTCCCTAACCTCTAATACATCCTTGTAACTCTGAAGTTACGCCAGTTTTGAATAAATTTCATAAAAACAAATGAAAAGTGTCGCATAAAAATATCTTTCGTGTTTCTTTAGTATAACAGAACAAGAAGAAAAAGTCCATAAGGATATTTTTAGCTCGTTTTAAAATAACTTTTTAAACAGGTTTAAGTTTGCTATACTTGTTTTTGAGGTGATTTGGCAAGTGAAAAAAAGATTGGAATAGTAATGCTATTCACTGTTTTATTAACAGGATGTGTTTCATTAGCAAATAATTGGTTGGAACATGAAGGTACTTACTTAGTGGCTCATCGTGGCGCACACATTATTGCGCCTGAGAATACGGTGGAGAGTATCCATCAAGCAAAAATATTAGGCTACCAAGCAGTCGAGATTGATGTTCGGACAAGTGTTCGGACAAGTAGAGACGGCGTGAATTTTTTGATGCATGATGACACATTGGATCGAACAACAGATGGAACGGGGAAACCAGATACATACACGATCAAACAACTAAAGAAGTTTAATTTAGATACGAAAAACTATCCAGAATACGTAAATAAAAAAGTTAAGATACCTACTTTTGAAGAAGCCGTAAAGGAAATCAAAAAAAATAACTTGATTGTCAACGTGGATGGTTCAAAAGGAAACTGGCAGGATGAACATTTTGTTAATGACATCGTAAACACGCTAAAACAAAATAGTGTGTATGAACGTTCATTTTTTGTACTGACGGATAAAAAGATCCGAGACGAAGTCGTAAAGAATCATCCTGACTGCACAGTATCTTGGTTATATGAAAAAAAAAATAAACTTGAAGATGAGATTGAACAAGTAAAAAGTTATAAAAAAGCGTTGCTCTCAGTATCTAATGATGCTGCTACAGAAGAAACAATCAATAAACTAAATAAATCTGGAATCGAGTATCAAGTGTATGGGGTAAATGACGTTAAACGATTTGAAGTGTTAAAAAAATCATCCGTTCCAATCGTAGAAACGGATGAAATCAATCCTAGTGATTTATAAACATAATATATTCATTTTATGTAATTATTCATCTTTATATCCATTTTTGAACCTAGGTCGTCAAGTTGACTTAGGTTTTT
This sequence comes from Enterococcus sp. HMSC072F02, assembly GCF_001837725.1. Taxonomy (NCBI): domain Bacteria; kingdom Bacillati; phylum Bacillota; class Bacilli; order Lactobacillales; family Enterococcaceae; genus Enterococcus; species Enterococcus sp. HMSC072F02. The sequence goes on along the minus strand of NZ_KV833968.1, from coordinate 262,796 downwards.
TTATATAGCATGTTCATAAATAAAAAAACTTCTTTTTTATTTTATATTGATATGATTGTGATAAATTCAGTTACTTGTTTTGGTATGGAAAAAAATAACCCGCATGAGGTCGTGGCAGAAGTGTTCATCTTTAAGAAATAAGAAGTAATTTCCGAAACTTGCTTGCCACATCCCCAATCGGGTCAAGCTTGTTTATTTGAATATATTTTTTACATAAGGATCTTTAATAGTTACATTGTCTTTTTTCATCACTTTATGGATTGTTTTATCCATGAATTCCGTATCAAGGGTTTTTGTTTCCGTGGCGATTTTTTCTAGCTCTGATTTGTATTTATCTTTATTGGCACCTTTATCCTGTTTTTTTACCATTTTTACTAGATAATAGCTTTGCTGATAAGTCGTTGGATCTGTTACAGGAATGATATCAGAAACTTCCCCGTTGTTTAATTGAAATGCTGCTTTTTTTACTTCAGTAGGAATCCCTGGATTGGTTGAATCAAAATTCATTTTTCCATCAGTTTCCTTTAGTGTTTTATTTTTTCCATAAGCTTGAACAAGCTTGGAGAAATTTTCCCCTTCATTTACTTCTTTTTTTGCATTATCAGCTTCTTCTTTAGTCGAAAATGGGATGATCTGTGTACTAACTTCTGGATGGAATTCTTTCCAAGCAGTGTCTAGATCTTTATCTGTTAATTTTACATTGGCTTTCAAACCGTACTGGAAAGCCAGCATCTGTTTCAAAAGTTTCTTATATGTCTCTTCCGTTTGGCCAACTGCTTTTAATTGTTCCTTGTAGTTTGGACCAAGTTTTTTGATTTGTTCATTATATTCTTTTGTTACTTCCTTTGAAGAAATCTCTTTTCCGTATACATCATCAAACGCTTTGAAGACGATCATTTTTCTTAATAGTGTTTGATTGTTTGATTTAACTTTTGGGTTATCATAAAAATCCTGAACTGTAAGTGTTCCACCTTTAAACGTTGCAATTGTTTCATTGGACTTGCTACAACCTGAGAATAGTAAAATAGCAAATCCTGAAAGGCACATAATCAGTAGTTGTTTTTTCAAAAAATTTCCCATCCTTTCCTTATTAAAGACAGTCTAACAGAAGAACCAGGCAGACAGTCTTTCATTTTCGTAAGGTTGCTGTAGACATTCTTAGTTCGTAAAAATCTTTTCTCTCTATGATGGAGAACATTTAGATATTTTTCACGAGACAAGAAAGAAAAGGGTTATTACACTTAATATAAAGGAGGGATGAAAGATGATCAGGATTATTCGATTGATTGGATCTGTTTTAATAGTCTTAGTTGGTTTTGTTTTAGGAATTCTTGTCAATAATGCACTTGCGGATATGTTTCTTGGAGACAGTGAATGGATTGGAGCAATTGCTGGTACGGTTGGACATTTAGTTGTTTTTTTACTAGCTTTATTTCTTGCTAGTAAGATAGAAGGGAAAAAAGTGGAAGATTATGGTATTTCTGGACGAGGAAAAGACTGGGGATATTTAGGGGGAGGTCTCGTTGTTGGAATTGGAGTGTTTCTGCTTATTACTAGTCCATTATATTTGATAGGGGCGTATCGGTTAGATTCAGGAAACGCAAATATTGTGCCGCTGATCACGAGTTTTATTTTATTTATTGCAGTGGGGGCATCCGAAGAGCTTTTATTCCGTGGCTTTTTTCAGCATCAGTTGCTTAGTTTTGGTCCATTAATAGCAATGATTGGATCTGCTGCATTATTTGCTCTTTTACATGGATTGAATCCTAACATGACATTTCTGGCAGTTTTCAATATCTTTTTAGCAGGTTGCTTTTTCAGTGCACTTATCTACAGTACAGAAAGTTTATTTACGGCCATCGGTGCTCACATTACTTGGAATTAAACTCAAGGAGCTATTTTGGGTATACCAGTCAGCGGAACGCAAGAACAAGGTTTTTTCTCCACTCTGGTTCAATCGCAAAACACAATAATTACTGGGGGAAACTTTGGGGCTGAAGCGTCTATATCGACTACATTATTCTTGTTAGTCTTGATTGTTGGTTTGTTACTCTATGCATATAAAACAAAGCGGATGAAGAAATACACTGCTGTTTATCAATAAAAGATGAAGAAAGCAAGGCTGATATCGGTCTTGCTTTTTTAATTCTTTCATTGATTAAACGAAAAAGTAAACAGATTCAAACGAATACACGACATCTTTTGTTAGATTTTCACAACTGACTGTCGTGTTCTCATCATTTTCATTTTATATAATTCCTTTATCAAATAGAAGGTAATTATATGGAGAGTGATTGAAATGAAGACAACAGCGACCGTATTATTTGTTATTCTTGGGCTAAGTATAATTGCAGCAATGATTGGAATCAGTACTTCTGCAAATGAACGGACAAATGAAAATCTTTCATTTACTGTGAAAACTGATCGGATCGTTTATGACGTGACACAACAAGTCATTACTATTCCGATCAAACCAAATAAAAGCGTGAATGCTAGTGATATACATGCTGTTCTAACATATGGTTGGGATGGTAATGGAAGTTCAGAAAAGGTTATTGGGGAAGTTTGTTTAAAGGACGTACAATGGACCGCTGGTATTGAGTATACAATAATGATTTCTGCAGAACTATCGATTGATGAGATCAAGAGTAAAGATAAAGTTGATTTGATTGTTTTTTATGATGGACAGATGACGATTACGGAGAATTTGAAACCAAGTAGTTGGACAGTTGTTGGACCGTCGAGCAGTACGGATAGTACGAGTAGTGAAAGTAGCACAGGAAACACAAGTAGCGAAAGCAGCACAGGAAAAGTAAATAATGAACTTGATTTGGTACCTATCATACCAACTAAGGAACAAAAGAGAAATGCAGGGAGCAACCTAAAAAGTGTGCTAAAACAGTCTGATTTTGTTTCTCGTGGAATTGATCATCAAGAAAAAGCGAAAGAAACAGATAAGAGAAAAAGCGATTTACCAGAAACTGGTAGTAGAACCATAAACAAGCTAATTACATGGATGGGTGTGTTACTCATTTTGATTGTAGGAGCAAGCTATTTTCGTTCTCTCTTCCATCGAGTGAAATAAAGAATAAAAGCAACAGATTTAAAATTGAATAAAACGATAGATTTTTGAGTGAATATTTCATTCGAGAGTGCTGTATTGCCTGGCGAAGTTGTAGCTTTGCCAGGTTTATTTTTGTTTACTAACATATTTGAGAAACAGGAAATAACAGGAACGCAAAGATTATTTTCTTTAAAATCAACAAGATGACCAGAAAGCAAGAGTTCGTTGAGCTCTTGTTTTCTTTTAGTTTTAGGAAGGAACATCCTGATTTTATCTTCGCTAAATCCAGTCAAAAGTTTTGCAGGTTGGTCGTAGATAATCGGTTTTTTCAATAAAGAAGGGGACGTACGAATCTCAATATATAGTTCACTCAAACTGAGCTCATCTATTCTGTGAACAAGATTTTTATAACTAATAGAATGAGTAGAGAGCATTTCGGTCACGCCATTGTTTGTCAATTTTAGTAAGTGGATAAATTCATTTTTGGTTAGTGGTTGACGAATTAAGTTCTGTTCGATAAACGGTATATCATGTGTGATAAGCCAACGTTTTGCGCGTCTAGAAGACGAGCAACTAGAACCTATATATAATTTAATCATGACACATTCCTCCAATAGCTAAATATTTATGAAATAATAACATGAAGAAATAGTCGAAAAGTGCCATTTATAGGTGTAAAATAAGAAATTGTTGTCACGTATAAAGGAACTAACTAGATAAGAAATACTATTAAATCAAGAAAGAAGGCATACGTATGTCAAACACAGCCGACGCATTCGTAGTGATCGATTTACAAAAAGGGGTATGTTTTGATTCTTCGACGATACACGGATTAAAAACAGTGACAGCATTAGTGAATAAAAGAATCAAAGCATACGAAACGATTGGAAAGCCAGTTATTTTCGTTCAACACGAAGATGATCAATTAGTACCAAAAACAAAACCATGGGAGCTATTGTCGGAATTATCTATTCCTGAACACAGTTATTTTGTGAGAAAAACCCATGCGAATTCATTTTATAAGACTAATTTGAGTATGTTATTAACTGAATTGGACTGTCATTCGATCGAATTATGTGGGGCGCAAACAGAGTATTGTATAGATACGACTGTGAAGTTTGCTCATGGATTAGGATACCAGCTTATGATGTGCAGAGGAGCAGCGACGACTTATGATCATCCTTTTATGAAAGCGAAGGAAACAATCGCTTTTTACGAAAAGATTTGGGATAAACGATTTCTGACATTTTTGGAGCAATAAGTTGTTTCATCGTTTAAAGAAAAGCAGAATGGATACTGGTTTATCCATTCTGCTTTGTTACGTAAATTGAGAAAATAATCCTGTTCTATTTTTATGGGATAAACCGTTTGTTTTTTGTATAAAAATGTTTGCGTTTACATATAATTCTCCTAGAATCATAAAAAGGAGTGAATCGATTGAGAACAAAACAAGTGTTAAAGGGAGCGTTGGCCGTCTTATTTGCTGTAAGTACAAACGTCCCGCAATGGTCAGTATATGGAGAGAGTATCTTTTCCGAATCGGGATCTAGGGAGGTCGAAACCACGGAAACAACTGATGCTAGAAACGAAACGAAATCGAGTACTTCACAAACAGAAACAAGTACTGAAACAACGGCTGAGACATCTGTTACTAGCACAGATCAAGAAACGACCGCTACCACAGATAACCAACAAACAGATGAAGCAACAGCTACAAAAACGCCAAACGACAAATCCTCTTCTGCTAAAGTAAGTGACAAAGAGAATGGGACAGAAAATGATGATATCGGTAAAGGCGAAAACTTCAATGGTAAGAAATATCTTAATTACTTCGGTAAACAGATGACAGATATACTTAATGGACCAGTAGATGAAATTAACGCACGACTAATAGGTTTAGTATTAAGTGAGCTTTTTGGTAAGGATTATGGTGTAGACAAAGAGATTATCAAACATCTGATTGCTACTTATCTATTGTATGATATCGCTTTTTCTAAAAATAGTGTGTTGATGTCAATGCTTGGAGGTACAGATGATGGTACGACGCCTACAGAAAACACAGGCTTCTATCCAAACACAAAACAACTTCATCAAACTGTACTAAACAAACAAGACGGCAAAATGATGGATGTGTATGCTTACTATGTCGACCAGGGTTCAGATAAAACAGTCATGATCCATGGCGGATTTAGAGGGAATTGGAATAATGGGATCGTTACAGAAGAATACAATGATTTTTATAAGGCAGGGTATAATTTATTATTTGTTGATTCCAGAGCAACTGGTAACAGTGGAGGCGATTATGTAACCTATGGACAATATGAATCAGATGATGTCCTTTACTGGATCAATCAAGAAGTTCGAGAACGTCCATCTCAAAAGATCCTGCTGTATGGTGGTTCCATGGGAGCAGCTACGATGATGTCTGTATTAGCAAAAGATATCCCAGTCAATGTCAAAGGAATTATTGAAAATTGCGGATTTGCATCAATCGATGAACAACTACGTTTTACGTATAGCCAGACAGTAGTCCCTGCATTACCGCCTGCCATAAAAAATCAGTTAGACATCATTGGGGATCAAGAGCATGAAGATTTGTTTATGGGGCTTTTGAAACAATATTATTTTGATCAGGAGATGCATTTGGATCCGACAGCCGCTCTACCTACGATTGGAATGTCTGGTTCATTGCCTAAATTGATCATCCATGGAACGGCAGATGATGTAGTACCTGTGTCTAACGCGCAAAAACTATATGAGTTAGCAGGAGGATATAAAGACCTTTTATTGGTAGAAGGAGCAGGGCATGGAAAGGCACAGGAAGTTGACCATGCTGCCTACACGAAACATGTAACGGACTTTTTGAAAGTAGTGTTCCATGATCAGATAAACGTGAAATATGTGGATGAAAACAATAAAAGTCTACTCAAAGACCAGGACGAAATCCGGCTTTACGGAGCTTATGGAGAGAATTATGTGACAGAGCAAAAGACATTCGAAGGATACGAATTAGCAAATGTTGAAGGACCGACTGAAGGGGTTTTTAACGAGACGACACCAACTATTATTTACCATTACAAAAAAATCCCAGTAGTTCCACCAAAAAAACAAGATCCGGCAGAGAATGCAGACAATAAGGGAAAGGATGAACCTCGAGATGATCAATCAAGTGATGATACGCTACCGATTCAGATGACAGTGAAAGTACAAAAAAAGACAGATACAAAAAAAGGAATGTTGCCGAAAACTGGGGAAAAGAAACATTCGCTTCTCATTTATTCAGGTGGATTTTTATCTGCTAGCACGATTATCACATGGATTTGGCGAAGAAAGAGAGGGTAAATGAATGAAATGGTTCAAGCGAATAGTGATTGCAGTGCCAGTTATCATCGTAGTTATTTTAGTCACTGTATTTTTGATTAATCAAATCACACCAAAGCCGATTAGTTTGCTTGTTAGAAAACAATTTGACACAAGTGAAAAAGAACAAGTATATGCCAGACCAGACGATTTCCAGCAAAAAATCAAACAAATCGATAGAAATAAAGAAATAACTTATCCTTCAAAGTACAAAAACAATCATATGGATATCTACACACCGAAAACGGAGAAGAAAAAGTTGCCCATCCTTTTCTGGATGCATGGAGGCGCATATGTAGGAGGGGATAAAAACGATTGTCGTGATTATTTGGAATACCTATGTTCAGACACGCAGCAGATCGTCGTAAATATCGATTATGAACGATCACCTGAAGCAAATCATCCTACACCAGTTATCCAATTGAACGAAGCCATTCAAGCAGCCAAAAAAGAGATAAAAGAGCAAGCGGATTGGTCGAATATTTCGATTGGTGGCGATTCAGCAGGCGCACAAATTATCGGAGAGTATTTGTTAGCACTTCAAAACGAAGAAATCAAAAAAGCCGATCAACTTGATCCAACTTTGGAGAACAAGCAGATCACAAAATTTGTTTCTTTGTCTGGACTACTAGACCCTTCTGCATTTACCCAAGTAAGTGATAAGATTTCTAGCTTTCTTTATGCAAAATGTGGATGGGCTTATTTTGATAGTAAGAACTTTGAACGTTTAGAAGACGTCAAACATTTAGCTTTAGCAAGACATGCAGACCGTTGGACGCAAAAAACATTCTTGACGGATGGGAACACAAATACGTTTACGAAACAAATGGAACAAACAGCTTCTGCATTTGAAAAAGTAGGAGTGAAAGTCACAAAAGTAGACTATACGAAGAAAAATGTTGTCTTGAACCATGAATATCAGTTTGATTTTAGTAATAAACAAGCGCAAGAAACATACCAAAAATTAGTAGCATTTTTCAAGGAATAAACGCTCATGATGTAAAAGAGGATGTGAAGAAACTGCTTAGTTCCGAGTCAGAAGGAACTAAGCAGCTTCTCAGGTTTGATGAATAGTGGGACTGGTGACTGAAGAGCTTGTAGGTACCGTGTATCAGTTCTCGCGAAAGAGACGTCCAGCCTATTGTCAAAAGATTGTTTATGGAAAATATTTATTCGGAATAAGGAAAGGTGATATGTTTTTTTTTACGGTCTCTTTTACGTAAATTTTATAGTCAGATTTGTTGTTTCGATCGTTTAAAAAAGGAAACAAATCCGAATCCAGCGGAGGCAAAAAGGGATAAAAGACCGAGCGGTAAGCAAAAGAATGCTGGTTCTACTAATATTCCGTTGTTATTGATATAAGGCTGGGAGCAAAGATGAATAGCAAATAAAATCAATGCACTAGCGAAAAAAAGCAAAGAAATATGAATAGCTTTCATACGCAGCACCTCCTTTTTTTATAATTATAGGATAGATAGATTAAGAATTCATAAATGTGTCAAGTTTGTTAGAACGTGAACAAAAAATACCATCCATCTATCATAAGTAAGTTTGGAGCAAAGTTATCTCATGATAAATGAAAAAGGATTCATCCATCATATAGATAGGAAGTTCATTAGTATATGTCTAGACCAATAATGGAAAATATGAGAAAATAATAGAAAAGGTTTAGGATACCCCCCAAAAAGAATTTCCCCAAAAAATCGATGTATCCTAAACTTTTTTATTTTACATAACAATCATAACAACTGTGAAATAAAATTACAAACGATAACCTAATATGTATTCGAAAGCCAGTTTTATCCGGAGAATGCTTGATTCATCAAATATTTATTTTTATTTTTTAGAAAATAAGAAACAAAACTAATAAAAAAAAGAAAAAATAAATTTTTTCCCTACTGTATACTATCCTTGTTATCGCATCTAATAAGTCACTCGAATAATACCAATACAACCTTCTCCAAAGATGTGATAACATACGTTCTAACCCACCGACTATTGATGTTCTGTACCACCCTTACAGAACCCGAAAAGCCACTACCAAATATTTGGTAATGGCTTTTTAGGTTTTAATGGATTTTTTACTTTTTCTGTTATAGTAGGATTCTTCCTTTTTTTAAAAAATATTTAGTTGATTGAGTTAGTCGAATACAATCGTCAATTAGATGGAGGGTTGTCAGAAGAGAAGAAGTTATTGAAAACACAAAACGCACCTACTGTTATCATCCAGTAGATGCGTTTAAAGAGAAGAACGAGAATCGTCCATATGAGGGTTTCCACTCCTTATGCAGATTTTTTTAATTCTTGCACTGCTTGTTCGATCGTAACACCTGTTGCAACATGATTGCTATTTTCTTTGTCAAAAACGACAAAGAGATTCAAATCTGTATCCAAGGTTACTCGATATTGTATATCTTTGTTATAGAATGTCATAGCCATTCTCCTTTCTTTAAATACTTGCTGAAAGGCAACGAACACGTTGATAACGAAATTCCATTTATAAGTATATCACCAATTGAAAGGTTTTCATAGTTAAGAAAGTTTAAAGTCAAAATTTAGCAATCATGTTGTAAAATAAAGTGGGGAGGGAACACAATGACAACTATATTTATAAATGCAAGTCCAAACAAAGAAGGTATGACTAGTAAGTGGGGAGCGAAAGTTCTAGAAGGAATAGATCATGAGAGGATCGATCTTGTAGATTTTCATATTGCTCAATTAGGTCAAGTCAAAGCTAATGATGATTTTGATGCCGTTATGGATAGATTGGCGAAGGCGAACTACGTAGTTATTGGTACACCGATTTATTGGTGGGATATTAGTGGACTGCTTAAAACGTTTATTGACCGTTGGACAGAATTATTCCAAATCGGACTTGATTCAGAAAACGCGCCATTGCACCAGTTACCAGTACTATGGATCGTCCAAGGAGCAGCGCCAGAAGAAGCCATACCAGGCATAGAGAGAATGCTAGAAAATATTAGTAAACGATTCATGATGGATTCACAAGGAATACTATATCAAAAGAAACAAATCTCTGAAGCAAACAGACAACTTAAACAAATGCTAGTAGATAAAAACAAATAAATGGAGAACAATAGGCGGCTCAAACGCGGTTATCCAACTTTTTTATCGATTCGAAGACAATAAATTTTATATTTCATTGCATTATTCTTGTGTTATTAGAAAAAGCATGATATATTAAATAAGTAATCTATTTTGAAACGTAATTTGAGCGATATATCTACATAGATAAAACTCCTTTTGCCTATCAAATATTTATTGCAACGAAAAAACGTACATTGATACGTATCAGGAGGAATTTATTTATGAATAACGGTACAGTAAAATGGTTCAACGCAGACAAAGGTTTTGGCTTCATCACTGGTGAAGATGGAAATGATGTATTTGCACATTTCTCAGCTATCCAAGGCGACGGTTTCAAAACTTTAGAAGAAGGCCAAGCAGTGTCTTACGATGTTGAAGATGGTCAACGTGGCCCTCAAGCAACAAACATTGTTAAAGCTTAATAAAAATTGACTTTTAACCGTCTTTTCTTTCGAAAAGACGGTTTTTTTTGTACGAAGAAATTCATCAATCGTTGAATAGGCGGAAGGATGTTTTTCTTGGTGCTTTTTTGCTTCGTCCTTTGCTTTTTCATTTTATAGCTGTGTTTGTTTGTCAATAGGTATTTTCGAGAAGTATTTTACATAAAGTGGTGTATCGATTATTAAAACAATAAAAAAACAGATAAACTATTACTTTTGCATAATTATTTAAAGAAAATTAAAACGAAAAAGCCTAATAGTAGTAAGATTTTAAAAGGATTTTTTTTGTTTTTAGATAACGATATTTATTTGATTAATTTTAATTATGTCTTTTATTTTAAATGTATTGAGCTTATTTTTTTATTTAAAAATAACTATGTTATGTATTATGAAAGTTATAAGAGTTTTTAAATAAAATTTAAGAACATTTAGAAATTATTAAGCTTTAACTGAAAATAAAAAAACGAAATGTTATTATTTTAGTCTGTTTTCAGGGGGAGATAAACTTATGATAAAAAAACTATTTTTACTATCAACATTAACACTAGCAATGGCAGGTTGTTCTACAACCGATTCGGCAACTGAATCAACAACAGAAACAACTGAAGACACGACAGAAGAGGTAAAAGTTGAGACGATCACAGAAGCCGAAGTCGACGAAGCACGGGAACGCTGGGCAGAAGCAATCATAAGTATCGGTACAGCAAGCGAAGAAGGTATGGAGGAAGCAACAGAAAAAGCAGAAGAAGTCATCGAGACATTGTATGCATACGACGAAGGTGCTGTGCTTTTTAAACCAACTAAAGCTGCAGAGTTACCATTCAGGGCAACAAAAGAAGAAGCACTTTCTTATTTCGTTGGCGGTGATATCAGCGAAGATTCTGGTTTTGCGTTAGAACCTTGGACAGACATCCGCTTCGACAATCATGAAACGATCATCGATACGGATTCAGCAATCGCATCAGGAGAATATTACTTTACTTCTGGGAAAACGGGTGATGAAACAAAAGTAGAATATACTTTCGGATTTATACGTGATGACGAAGGTAACCTGAGAATCAACTTGCACCATTCGAGCTTACCCTACGTTGGTTAAGACTTTTTCGATGAGTAAAGAGTAGAAGAGTTTTTCATGTTATATTAGAGCGTGGGACAAAAGTAAAGAAAAACTTTTGTCTCACGCTCTAAACATGTGTAAACGGCGGAAGCAGAAGCAACTCCTTCGGAAATAAGCTGAAATTCACAAAGATTTGAAAAGCAATTTTCGTGAATTACCTCTTATTTCTTGGAGTTAAACGCTTCTATCCCAGCCTCTTTTTTAGGTAAGATAAATTCCTTTTTGCTCCAAATTTGCTAAACACTCTGCAAGATACACTTCATCATGTTCCGGATAAATCGGAACGCTACGTTCTACAGTAGGCAAATCAAAAAATGCTTCGCATGATTTGCCACGGTACATAGGATCTGTCCATTCTGGTGCTGGGCTGTAGCCACGCTTTTCCATTTCGTCCATGACAAGTTGATGATATTGAAATAATTTATAAGGAGAATAGTGGAAGACATAATCTACAGTAGCGTGTTTCTTTCCCCAACCATTTCCTCTTAACGCACAGCATTCTCGATGTTGTCCTAAAAGCTGCTGACGAGGAAGCTTTGAAATCAATTTTTCATGCCATAAACGCATAGATACATCTCCTTTTTGTACATAGTTTGTTCACTTTAAACATTAAATGAAAAAACCAGCACAATGGCTGGAAAAAATCATTTCAGTTTGCTTGCTGTTTCTGACCGACCAATCAGGTAGTCAACGGAAATATCGTAAAAGTCGGCGATGTAGATCAATTCAATGATACTTGGAATTTCTTCCCCTTGTTCGTATTTACGATATTTGAATAAAGGAATACTTAACGCGCTAGAAACAGCTACTTGGGATAAAGATCGGCCAGTTCTTAAAAAATTCAGACGACAACGTAAAGTATCCAGTAAAATAGCTTCTTCGATACTCATTTAATCACCTTTCATCATAATAGGATAGTTGTAATGACCATAGAAAGCTACACAAGCAATCAATAGGACTCAATGTTTTTTATTTAAACGTATCAAATAAAGAATGACGATTAATAGAGACAAAACCAACCCTGATAATTCTTCTACAAAAACACTATCAGGTTCAAAGTAGTTGTAATTAAAAACCTTCCACATAAAATAAATAACCGGAAGAGTCAAAACAGCTAAATAAAGCCGTTCTTTGTTCCAATGCATAAGATAAAAAATAATTGCGATCAGGACGACCGAAGGCAACCAAAACAAAACTCTAACCAACGTAATCATGTAACGGACTCCTCAACGTTTCTTCTAATAAAAGATAACATGTTATTGCATACATCACAAATGAAATGCTAGGAAAATCAAAGAAGAATAGACCGATGAAAAAGCGGAATAGCTCTCTGCTCATACGCGAGAACTGTTCCGCTAAATACAAGTTATCTATCTAGAAAAAATCAATGGATTGATATTTAAGTAATTCAATACATATAAAAAGAGGACGATTGCATTCATTAAAAAGGAAAGAATGATGATCCCGTAACGAATAGAAACATATTTAACAAATATTTCTGTCTGGACACGTGCATATTTTTTTCCTTTGTAGCTGATTATCATGATGAGAAGGAGAAGGGTGATCACACCTTGGAAAATCATTCCAACAAACAGGACTTCTGAACTTTGATGATTGTATTGGAGAAAGTAAACTGCTGCCGCAACCAAATCGAATAAAATCGCAATAAATGGCAAAATAATCACTCCTAGCATTGAGAATTTTTAAAAGAATAGCATTTCTTCTAAAATAAGCAAGTAAAAAATAGTCAAGTTTCAAGTCAAGTAAATAAGAATAAATATATCATATTATTTATATTTTGAAGCTTGTGAGCGTCTATAATTCGTGCTATAGTTAAAAAGTAACTAAAATATATCTCATGATGATGTACCTTTAGCTCAGTTGGTTAGAGCAGACGGCTCATAACCGTCCGGTCGTAGGTTCGAGTCCTACAAGGTACATAAGAGGTTGTGAAAAAGCTGCCCTGCATCAACTAATAAGAACAGCCAAGTAAAAACAGCTTCTTATGTTTTTAACTTGGTTGGGCTTATTACCGCAGATGCAAGCTTTTGAACACCGTTTAAGGAAGAGGTTGTGAAATCAGCGTCCTGACCTGAGTATTAGAGAAACAAACGGAAAAATAGTTCCTCATATTTTGCCGTTTGTTAAGCTAATACCGAGAGTCAGCTGATTGAACACCATTTAAGAAAGAGGTCGTGAGCCTACCGTTTAACTCTGAGTCACAAGGAGCAATTTCAAAAAACAGCTTCCCATGTTTGTTGAATATTGTGACTTGGGACTGAGGAGTTGGCAGGAGAACACTGTTTACCAAGGTGTCATGGAAAAGCCAATATACTTTTGTAGAAAAAGCACGTAAGACTGAAAACAGTTCTTCGTGCTTTTTCTTTTTTATTTGCTTGCTAAATGATAATAGAACTTATATAAAGAATAGACTGTAGCATACGTGTGACTGTCTATTTTTTAGGTTCAATGATCGAAACATTGAAATCTTTCAGAAGTTCCAACGCAGATTCTCCATGTTTTCTACTAGAAACTAACGTTGGATCAACAAAAAAGTCAGCTTCAGGAAACGCACTCTGCAAGCCTATCAAATTAGAGAGCACACATAAGTTTGTTTCGATCCCAACCACTTCGATCTCTTTTTGTTCTTCTTTGCTTTCAAACAAAGTCTCCTTGATTTCAGCTAAAGTTTCAGGGGGGATCGTAAAGTAATACTTTTTGATCACTCGTTCATTTCCTTGGGGAGAAAGAAGAGGGATCAATTGCAAATCTTCCCGTTCCTCTTCTTTGTCCTTCAGTTCGACTGGAATATCCCGTGTGAATAGAATATATTCCTTGTTTTTGCGTGCTTTAGCTAATCGTTTAGCAATGCGTTCCGCCAATTGGTCTGATTCTGGAATATAAAATTCGCTATTTGGATCAAGAATATGATTTTGCATATCGATAATAACTAACATTTTCTTTCCTCCTACGTTCATGACGTCATTTTTTTATTTTCAATAGAAGTTTTTTAAAATATAAGCAACCCCAGCTTCCTCATTCGTCAGTGTTACTTGGTTTGCAATTTCTTTTACTTGCCGCTGTGCATTCCCCATCGCAATACTCAACCCACTATAATTCAACATAGCAATGTCGTTTTCTTGATCGCCAAAAGCCATGATATCACTCGACTCGATTCCAAGGTAATCCGCCAGAAAAACAAGTGAATGAGCTTTAGTGATACCTGTAGGCGTGATTTCTAAGAAATGCGGATCAGAGAATACTGAATTGATGCCGTCTGCTTGCAGATCTCTTTGTAACTTCTGTAGTTTTTCTTCACTCTTATCTGTTAACGCTAATTTAAGATAGCTAAGAGAAGGATCTTCTAACATACTTAAAATTTGATCAAAAGAATGATTCTGCAGATTGAAATGTTCATAATAGGGGTCGTCTTTGACAAGATTTGACTCATCGAATGTCAGCTGATCATCTTGGGTTTCTCGGCTGGCAATAATTGAGATTTTTGCTTCTTGAGCATAGAAGAAGGCTTTTTTCAGAGTATCGATATCTATTTTCGAACGTCTGAGAACCTTTGCCATCTTTCCATCCTTCATTTCAGCAATCAGCGAACCATTGGAAGAAATCAAATAGCCGCCGATCCCTAATTCGGAAAAAATATCTTTAGCAGAAATGCTGTTCCTTCCTGTAGCTACTGTTACGATTCCGCCATTTTCATCAAATTTCCGAAGTGCCTGGATATTTTCTTCTGGTATCTTTCCATTTCGATCAAGCAAGGTACCGTCTAAATCAATCGCTGCTAGTTTCATTTTATCTTCCTACTTTCTTTTTACATATCTATTTTCCTGTTACCTTAAGATTAAATGAGAAATTAAAAAAATGAAACTAACTTGCTTTGCCGTTATGAATTTTTTCAAAAAACATTCTTAAGAAAAAGGTGGCTATATATAGTAGTTTCTGGTCAATACCTTTGAATAAAAAGCCATGAAAAACGAATAGTTAGCGCTTACCAATGCGTTTTGTAATAAAAAAATTTTAAAATATTCAATGAAAACAAAGCATATATTTTGCTTTAAAGCCAAATGAGGAATATTCTAGATGTAGAACAGGTTAGAAAAAGATTAGAAAAAGGAGTGATTTTGATGGAGAAGAGATACGGCGTAGTTCCTGTGGTGACTGCTTCAGACGAAAATTATGCTCCTTACTTGAGCGTGATGATCGCAACTGCATTAGAAAATTGCAATAAAGCAAGACGCATAAAATTTTATGTGATTGACGATGGTCTATCAGAATATAGTAAACAAGGATTGGAAGAAACGGTAAATAAATATTCAAGTAATGCAAGTATCCAATTCCTGACAGTGGAAAAAGATATCTACGAAGACTTCCTAGTCAGCGACCATATCACAACTACCGCTTACTTAAGAATTTCTTTACCCAACTTATTAGCTAAAGAGGATTATAAGAAAGTCCTTTACTTAGATTCAGATGTGTTAGTGCTAGACGATATCGTAAAACTATATGATGAACCATTAAATGGAAAAACGATCGGCGCCATTATCGATCCAGGACAAGTGAAAGCATTGGAAAGATTAGGAATAGATTCCGATGACTTGTACTTCAATTCAGGGGTGATGGTGATTGACATCGATCAATGGAATAAAAAAGAAATTACAGAAAAAACTATCCATTATTTAAGTGAAAATGGTGATCGAATCATTTATCACGATCAAGATGCTTTGAATGCTGTCCTTTATGAAGATTGGGAACAACTTCATCCAAAATGGAACATGCAGACTTCTTTGATTTTTGAACGACACCCAGCACCAAATGAAAAATATGAACGTCTGTATAAAGAAGGAAATGAAAAACCTTCAATCGTTCATTTTACAGGACATGATAAACCTTGGAATACGTTGAAAGATCATCCGTATACCAATTTATACTTAAAAAAATTAGCACACAGTACTCTAACGAAAGTAGGCGAGATCAATGAATAAAAAAGAAATAGCAGTAGTCGCAAGTTGTAACACAAAATTCGTACCGCATTTAGCTGCGTTATTTGTCTCAGTATTAGATAATTGCAACCCGTCTAAATTTGTTCGGTTCTATGTGATTGACGACGATATCGATTTTGAAAGCAAACAGCTTTTACGTTTCTCAGTGAAAAATGCACGAATGAATTCAGATGTAGAATTTTTGAAAATCAATAAAGAATTCTTTACAAATGTAGTAATCAGCGATCGTATTCCAGAAACAGCTTATTACCGCATAGCGATTCCGGAATTGTTCCGCGGCACGGAAGTTGAACGTATCTTATATATGGATTGCGACATGATTGCTTTACAAGATATCTCTAAATTATGGCGTCTTGACTTCGGTGATTCAATCGTAGCAGCTGTTGAAGACGCTGGGTTCCATCAACGATTAGAAAAAATGGAGATTCCAGCTAAATCAATGCGTTACTTCAACTCAGGATTGATGCTGATCAATGTAAAAAAATGGTTAGATGAAAATATTACGCAAAAAGTATTAGACTTCATCGAACATAATCCAGAAAAATTAAGGTTCCATGACCAAGATGCATTAAATGCAATCTTACATGATCGTTGGCTTCCGCTTCATCCGCGTTGGAATGCACAAGGCTATATCATGGCTAAAGCAAAGAAACATCCAACAGCAGCAGGTGAACGTGAATACGAAGAAACACGCAACAATCCTTACATTATCCATTTCTCAGGACATGTGAAACCTTGGAGCAAGGATTTTGAAGGACCAACGAAGAAATATTACGAAAAATATGCAGGGATGACGGCGTTCCGTTGTGTGGCTAAATTCCCTAAATATCCAAAATATGCAAAAATTCAACAAAAAACAGACGTAGTTGTTAAATAATACAAGACTACAACTGAACAGGGGGAGTAGGAATGGAAATTACACTGTCTAAAAATGCAGTAGAGACGTTAATCGAAAAAGTGGGGGAAAATACAAAAATTGCACTCGCTCTCATCAATGATTCCGATCCATTTTTAAGGGATAAAGGTGCTTTTGCAAAAGGCAGCTTTTTCCAAATCATTCCTTTTGTTTCGGAATTTGGAGAGTATGCAACAAAAATCGAGCATCCTTTACTGGAGATCTATACATCTAAAGTAGAACAAAGTTATTTCGATAAACGACTAAACATGGACTTTAATAAACAGCTTGACAGCTTCTCATTAGAAAATGAAAGTGCAGTACTCGATTATAATATCAAATTAAAGAACTGCTTCTTCAGCTAATCGTTTTTGAAAAGTCCAGAAAGGAGGTATACATTGAGATACTACTTTGTGGATGATGAAAAGAAAGTCACAGAAACAGATGAAAACAAATACAATTGGCTTATTCTCGATAATACAAAGCCAGAAGAGATTCAGCAGGCAATCAAAGAATTCGAGCTTCCAGATGATATTTTCGTAGGCACGGAATATCCGGAAGAAGTTTCTCGGATGGAGCGCCTTTATGAGACCAAATTAGCGCATCCATTTTCTTTGGTTGTGATCAATCTGGATCAGTCAGATAATCGTATCGAAAAAAAATTGACACCGATATCTTTTGTAATTTCCGAAAATCTCTTGATTACATGTATTGATAGAAAGACCGAGTTCGTGGATCGCTTGCTGACAAAGCATGGAGATCATTTAAACTCGTTTGAAAAGATCATCACATATACATTACTGGATATTTATACCCATTACGTGAAAGAACTAAGAGAAATGAAGCATAGAATTGACGCTTTGGATAAAGCAGCTCGTAAAACGACGGAGAATGAGGAACTGTATAAACAGGCAGATCTTGAAAGAGACATTGTGTATATCGATCATACCTTAAGAGATCAGCGGAAAACGATGGATCAATTATGGAATTCTGAAACGTTTATCAAACGTTTAGACGATGAACAGTTGCTTTATGATGTCCATTTGAGGCAGCGCCAAACAGAAAAAATGATCGAGATCTATCGAGACTTATTGGAGAGTATTGGTGATTTATTCAATGGGATGATGGACAATAATCTAAACCACATCATGAAATATCTAGATTCAGCTGCACTAATCATCTCCGTTCCGGCGTTGTTTGCAGGGATTTGGGGAATGAATACAGGAGGGTTGCCGGGTAAAAGCTCTGCTTTAGGATTTATCCTCGTAGTATTCGGCTCTTTGATAGCAGCGGCGGTTTTAGGCTACCATCTATATCGAAAAGATTATACGAATTAAACAAACTATTTAAAACAGGTATCAAACAAAGAAATTTGTTTTGGCAATACAATTTAGAAAAACTAGGAGGAATACAGCAATGACAGAACCAAAATTAATCGATCCGCGAAATCTGTACCATACGGAGAAATTTCCTAAGCAAGATCAGGATACGCCAGCTTTACAACAGAACATGATTCCTGTTCCTGATTGCGGAGAAGAATCCTATGAGGGCAGTAATCAGCTGGAAAACCGACGTGTACTCATCACTGGTGGCGATTCAGGGATCGGTCGTGCAGCAGCGATTGCATTTGCTAGAGAAGGTGCAGACATCGCTCTTCAATTCTTCCCAGGAGAAGAAAAAGATGCAGAAGAAGTAGCTAAATACGTCAAAGATGCAGGACGTAAAATCGTCTTACTACCATTTGATCTTCGTGATGAACAAGCACCTAAAGAAATCATTGAAAAAGCAGTAAGTGAGCTTGGTGGGCTAGATACGATGGTATTGAATGCAGGACAGCAAATTTCTTGCCAGTCCATTGTTGAACTGCCACTTGAACAAATCAAAGACACATTCATGGTCAACATCATCGCTATGTTTGCTTTAGTGAAAGAAGCAGTTCCGCATATCCCAGCAGGAGGAGCGATTGTTACAACAACATCTGTCCAAGCCTTCAATCCAAGTGAACATTTATTGGATTATGCAGCAACAAAAGCTTCAATCGCTAACTTTACGATTGGCTTAGCAAAACAACTTGCTCCTAAGGGAATCCGTGTAAATGGCGTAGCCCCTGGTCCAATCTGGACACCGCTACAACTAGACGAAGGTCAGCCTTCTGATTCAATTCCTGAATTTGGTCAGCAAAGTTTACTAGAACGTGCAGGTCAGCCAGGAGAATTAGCACCGGTCTATGTCTTCTTAGCATCGAATAAAGCAAGTTATGTCACAGCTCAAATCTACGGAGTAACTGGTGGAGAAGCGATCAACTTATAAAAAGTTGATCGTTTCACCCCTATGAGGAGGTGCGAAAATGAATAAAGGAGTAAAAACGCTTGGAGTGATCGGAACGTTACTTTTGCTATCTATACTTTTGTTTGCGATACTATTAAGTGCAGCCTATCCACTGCCTTTTCAATTAGAGAAGTTTCGATTCTTTTCCATCACTAATTCATATGTGCAACAATATGTATTCTGGCTTGCTGTTGCATTTGCTATTTTGACGATTATCACGTTGCTTGTTTTCTTGTTTTATCCAAAAACGATCGGAACCTTTTTACTGAAACATGGTGATGGGGAGTTGACGTTGGATAAAAAAGCAATCGAAGGAATGGTTCGTTCTCACTTGCATGAAGATGAATTTATCCATTCACCAAAAGTAAATGTCAAAGCAACGAAAAACAAGATCGCCGTCAATGTAAAAGGGGAGTTGAAACGAACTTCAGCACTCATTGGTAAAACGGGAACATTGATGAAAGAAATCGAAAACGAAGTACAACACATATTAGGCACAAAAGAGTCAGTGAAAGTATCCGTGAAATACACAGGCTTTGAAGAACCAGCTAAACAAAGTAATGACCGCAAACGAGTAGAATAGGGGGGACCAAAATGAAAGAACTATTTTCGACATACAAGCTCCCTATCATCTTTGGGGTACTTGGGTTGATATTAGCCGTTTTATGGATAACCGTCGGCTTTTTCAAGACTTTATTGATCTTGATCATGGCCGCTATCGGTGTCGCTATCGGTTTTTATTTGAAACAAACGAAAATCTTAGATCACTATTTTAAATCTTAGGAGGAAACATCCATGAATAACAATAACAAAAATAATAATAACAATAAAATGAACAACCAAAAACCAGTGTCTGCACATCCAGACCCAACGACACCAAACCAATCAAATGGTGTGAACGATGAAAAGAACAAAACAGCACCAGTATCTGCACATCCAGATCCAGTCGTGCCAAATGTTCAACAAGGTGTAGAAGAAAAGAAACATGACGCAGAAAAACATGCGCCTCATCATCCCGGCTCTCCAGAATCTAAAGTTCCAGAACAACATGATGCAATCGATCCTTCTAAACCATTAGAGGAACAAAAGCACCCTTCTGATCATGCGAAAGCACAAGAAAAACTTGGTTCTGAACACTCAAATGGACAAGAAAAATTTGGTTCACAACATACAAATGACCAAGAAAACCATGGCTCTGAGCAGGAAGATTCGATGCGCGGTGAGTTGAATTATGAAGACAAAGTGGTGCAAAAAATCATTGGAATCGCAATTGAACAAGTAGACGGTTTATTATCTGCAAACGGTGGTTTCTTCTCTAATGTGGCAGGAAAACTTGTGAATACAGATAATGTAACGGCTGGGATCGAAACAGAAGTCGGTAAAAAACAAGTAGCAGTTGACATGGATATCATTGTGGAATATGGCAAAGATATCGAAAAAATCTTTGAAGAAATGCAAGAAGTAATCGGCAAAGAAGTAAAAAATATGACACACTTAGACGTCATCGAAGTTAACGCTAACGTAGTGGACATCAAAACAAAAGAAGAATTTGAAAAAGATCAAGAAACAGTGCAAGACAAAGTAACTGACGCAGCGAAAAAAACCGGTGAATTTGCTTCTAATCAAACAGATAAAGTAAAATCAGCAGCTGGAAGCGGCGTTGAAAAAGTAAAAGAAAATACAGAGCCACGCGTTCAGTAATAAGGAAGCAAAACATTAGGAGGAACGAAACATGGGATTTATTTGGTCACTTATCGTCGGAGGAATTATCGGAGCAATTGCAGGAGCAATCACGAATAAAGGTTCTTCTATGGGGATTATTGCAAATGTCGTAGCAGGTTTAGTTGGATCAGCACTTGGCCAAGCATTATTAGGTTCTTGGGGACCAAGTATTGCAGGAATGGCAATCGTACCATCATTGATTGGTGCCATCATTTTAGTACTGATTGTCTCATTTTTTGCTAGAAAACTGTAAAAAGACTTTTAATAAAAAGGTCGTGAAAAAGCTGTTCTGCATCAAGTAATAAGAACAACCAAACAAAAATAGCTTTTCATATTTTTCGTTTGGTTGGGCTTATTATCGAAGATGCAAGCTTTTTATTCGAAATAAGGGGCTGTGACAAGATTTTGTCATAGCCCCTTGTTTGTGTGGGTAAATTCCCAATTAGATTTTTAAAAGTTTTTTAAAGAAAAACCAGTATGTTGACCAGTTTTTCCTTAATTGTGTCTTTATTGATACAGAGAAGCTTTCTCCACCTTTTTTTAATAAAACAATGTCTCCCTAAATTTTCTTGAGAGAGGGAAGGTGAACATACAAAATAGTACGACCACTTGAAAGACCCAGATGATCCACAAATGAATCGTATGATACTGATGAAGTAAAAAGCAATGGATCAGAAACTCAAAGAGATTGAAAAAGACAAGGAAGAAATAATATCTCTTTTTTACTCTTGTCTGTTTTAGCCAATAATAGCTCGTAAAGTAATCTAGACAAACAAATAGAAGTAAACAAAGTTTCGTAAGAGCAGTAATCGCATCATGTTGCTCAGCTAGACGATTGACGAGCAGAAAGAATGTTGGTAATGGAATATAGATCACGAGTAATGAAAGAAAAAAGTAAACGATGAATGGCATACTATTTCTCCTAATTGTGTGAATTCGTCCTCATTTTAAAATAACGACATTTGTTTGTGAAGCTTTTTCGTGTCGTAACAAATGTTATCTAATGTATTTTTAAATAAATAATCATTATTATCAAATTAACGTTAAAAAGAAAAATGAGTAGTGGATCGTTGTTATTCGAAACATTCTGTCAAAAACTCCATATTAAATGGTAAAAAGTGGCATTACATAATAGAAAGAACCCCTTTACAGTATAAATGTGGGAGTTTGCTCCCGCATAAAAACAAAAAGAAAGGAGTGGGAGACACCCAGTTACGATTATTGGGGAGAGAACTACATATTCAAAGATCGTAAGAAGGGGAACAGAAGCAATTCACGTACAATGCTGACCGTCAAGTTTGTCACAACAAATGATCGTTAGGTGTTTAGCAAAATCAATACTATTTGATCGATCAGACTTGTGTCAATTGAGCAAAAGCTACGGAGGTTAGAAACAGACAAAACTATTTTTACACTATTTATTTATGTTTAAAACAAGAGAAAATAGCATACCTTCTTTGCTGACGGTTTAAAACAGATCGTTTTTGATCTGTATAGGAAAAATAAAGGAGGTAAAACGTTCATTGAAAAAAATAAAAAAGCTATTAACTAGTACACTATCTTTGGGACTGGTTCTAGGGAATATGGGCGGTACCGTAGTAGAAGCCGCCTCTGCCTTACATTCGATCGAATTACCAGTATTAAGGCAATTGCGCCCTCAAGAAGATAAAAAAGCAGAAGAAAAACAGGATGCTCGTGTATCAACATTACCACAGCTTCCAATAGTTGAAAATAATCTAGAATTAGAAACAACAAATATATTTTCAAATTTCTCAACACCGCCACCTCCAATCTATGACATAGAAGAAGTATACGCAGCAGTTATACGTAGAATGGAGTATATCATTTCTGAGGCAATGAAAAATCATGATCATACGTTTCAAGTAGGAGAAAGAATTACTGTTACTGACCAACTTGTAGGATGGGCATTTGCGGAAGGACCAGTAGTAGGACCCGCCATTCCCATCACCGCTATTCCAAGTGGAAGAATTAGCTTCTTCTATAACCCTATCTCTGATTTTGTTTACACTACTAATAGAAGCACTGCAAGTGGAAACTGGACATTAACTTTTAGAGGAAATACTGGACTAGATAGACCATTGGTGATTGAATTAACTAGGAATGCGAATAATCCCATAACCGGCAATGAAGTGTTCCCGAACTATAGAACTGCGTATGGACACGATTTTGCGGACGGTTCCAGAAAAATGTATGAATATGAACTAGTTCTTAATATGCCTTCAGCAACAGAAGCAATGGGAGAACTTGGAGTCGAAGCAAAAGATGGTCCACATTATCTATGGATAGGAAATGATCTTCCAGATCCATCTAGTTATGTGGAAATTGATCAGAGCAATGTCAAATGGGATCTGAAGACAGAATGGGAAGTCCCGCCAAGAATGTTTGTAGCAGGTCCCCAAAATACTAGAATCAAGGTAACAGAAGATATATCTGGCAGAACAAAGACCATAGATGTACCAATCACCGTTCAAACGAGAAATTTACAAATCGATGGGAAAGCAGGTCCACATTCTATCTATCTGAATGAAGCAATCCCTAATCCTGCTGACTACTTTGACGTGAGAGACCCTCTTGGACAGACCTATCAGTTAGAGTGGCTCGATGCTGATACGAGTTCAGCTGGTACGAAAACGTGGCGGGCAAAAGCAACGGCTGCTGATGGGCGGGAAGCGATTGGTTCCATCACGATGGAGGTTCTTCCAGTGGCATCATTAGATCTTAAATTGAGAACAGTTGAAAATCGTCAACTTGCTGGAAGTTATGAAACTTTGGTTTCTTCTTTCAAAGAATACATCCAAGAAGCGAGGATGGAAGGACAAACGATTGATGTCGATAACTTAGAGCTTGTTGAATCTGAATCAGTTGAACCAGATTATTCCATCGCAGGAGAACAGCAACTCAAGCTGACTGTTCAAACGGAACATCCAGTTACGGGGCGGATGATCAAAGGAACAGCTGAAACGAAGATCAATGTTCGTTGGGGAGACACGTTCTTACTGAAAGCCCATAATGGACAATCAGCTGGAGCATACGTTTTCCAGTTGAGGAATGGGAATAATGCTCGAATCGTGGCAACTCGAGGATTAGATTCTTCTCTTGATGAACGGATTGGTCTGGAAGGTTCGTTGTATTACTCTATCGAAGTTTTACGAAATAATCAGCAAATATATTTCCATGAAGTACCTGGTAGGGGGACTTTACAGCAAGTGATCACGACATTTGGAAATGGAAATGGATACCTTGATGTACAGTTGGGAGATATCATCAATATCCACCATCCACAAAAGAGTGCAGGAAGCTCAGTCTTGATGGTAGAAGAAGAAGAACAGGATTTCACTTACGGGACAGATAACGCCTATTATCGTGTCACGGCTTTCGGATTTGAACCACTTCCTGTACTTCCTGATCCGGCTATCCAGCTGAAATTGAAGCCAATGGAAGACCGTACATTAGGAGAAACTTCTGCGTCACTTGCAAGTACATTTAAAAATTATATTGAAGAAGCCACTTTTGAAGGGGAATCGGTTGCGATCGATGATCTAGAATTTGTCGCAGCAGAATCGACAGAGCCGACGAATACGATTGCTGGCAAACAAGATATTCGGATCACGGTACAAGCGAAACACCCGATTTCAGGGGAGACGATCAAAGGAACAGCCGAAACATCGGTCAATTATCTTTGGGGAGATACGTTCATGATCAAGTCAAGCGAAGGTGGTTCAGCAGGAGCTTATTCCTTGCATCTGAGAAGTGGGAATGCAGCTAGATTAACCGTTACCAGTGGGTTGCCTTCAGCATTAGATGAACGGGTCGGTACGGAAGAATCGATGCATGCCTTGTATTACCCATTGGAAGTCCTGAGAAACAATCAGTCAATCTACAATTATGAGGTACTTGGTAGAGGAACTCTGCGCCAAGTGATCGATAACTTTGGGAGTGGAAATGGTTACGTTGACGTTCGATTGGATGATGTAATCAAGATCTATCATCCGCAGAAATCGCCAAACAGTTCAATTGTCATGATTGATGAAGAAGAACGGGATTTCACTTATGATTCCGAATATGCTTATTACAGAGTGACTGCATTTGGCTTAGAACCGATTCCAGTGATGGAAGCAGAAGGGACTTCGCAAACATTCTCTTTGAGAGATGACGTCAGCACATTAGATGTCAAAGAACTAGTCAAAGATGTCACGATCAATCATCAAAGTATCTCAGAGGATCGTTACACGATCGAACAATTTTCAGAGATTGACACAAGTACAACTGGAAAACGAACGACAAAAGTAAAGATTACGATGAATGATGGGTTAGCTGAAACCGAAATCGAAGTGCCTTATGAAGTACAGTGGGGAAGTACATTCGTTCTTCGAGGACTGGAAGAAATGACCGTAGGCGCGTTTAGTTTATTAAAAGAAGGCGATCAGTTAGCAATCCATGCTTCTCCTGGTTCAAGTAACATGGACTTGAATCGTCCAGTGAACAATCCGTTCGGCAGAGGAATCTATTATGCCATCGAAGTGCTGGAAAACGACACGCGAAAATACAATTATGAAGTAACAGGGAATACCTTGATCCGTCAAGCAGTAAACGGCTTCAACAACGGGCAGCCGTTAGCAGTCAATGTAGGAGATACCATCAAAGTCTATCACGCGGAGACACAAGGAAGAAATCTTCTGATGATGGATGAAATGGTCAGAGATTACACAGGTGGTTCTAATTATGCCTATTACAGAGTAACGGAAGAAGGATTCGAGCCATTTACAGATATCAAGGCTGATCCGATTTCACAAGAACTGCTGTTAGGACATGAGACGAATACAGTGAATCCGGCAGAATTGATCCAAAATGTGACATTCAACGGACGTCCGCTAACGAGTGATCTTTATACGGTGGAACAATTGTCTAACTTCGATACGACAACAGTGGGAGAAAAAGGGGTTCGTGTGAGAGTAAGCACGACTGATGGTACTGGGTTCACAGAAGTGAAGATCCCTTATGTAGTGAAATGGGGAAGTACGATCCGAGTCAAAAACAATGACGGCGCAACGATTGGCGCATTCAGTCTAATTAAACAGACAAATCCGAACAATCAGAATACTCAAATGATGATCCGAGCATCTCAAGGTGTGGCAAATACAGAGTTGTCCAAAGTAGTGCATGATTATTCCGATCGATCGATTTATTATCAATTCGATGTGATGAACAAAGATAATACCACTAGCAGATTCACATATGATGTAACAGGAAACCGAACGATCGAACAAGCATTGTCTCGATTCAATAGTGGACAGCCATTGAATGTCAATATAGGAGACATTGTCAGGATCTATCATACGAAAGAGTTTAGACGAAATATGTTGATGGAAGATGAGCAGGAGAAGAACTTCACTTACGGTTCTCAATATGCTTATTATGAAGTCACAGAATATGGGTTCGAACCAAGCGGGAAAATTGATGTAGAAGCTAATAAAGTAGAAATCCCACGAGGTGCAACGGATCTCGATCTTAAATCATTTATCAAAAATGTAAAAGTAAATGACAAGGTCATTCCAGAAAATCTTTATACAGTCTCTTTAAATTCTGAAATCGACACATCGACTCCTGGTCGGAACAATGTCGCAGTCAACGTGACGACTGACAGTTCTTATGGCGGTTTTTCAACAGAATTGAATATGCCGTATGAAGTACGTGATCACACGACGGAATCCAGTACGAATGAATCACAAAATAATAACACGAATAATGATGGAACAAGCGGCAGTACGGAACGAAATGAAGGAACGACACCAAGCATCCAAGATGATCCAACAACAAGTGCAGATAATGAATCTTCACTGAATATGCCACAAACCAATGCAACTAGGAATACTGCATGGACGTTGATTGGTATCGCGTTAGTAGCAGGCATAGGGGCGATTGTTGTGAGAAGAAAAGCAAAAGAGAAAGTTGAAAATCAATAACCGTTTTTTGCTTAAGTAAGAAAAAATAGTTCTCAAAGTTCCTATTCCTAAAACAGATAAACGATATAATATAATTAAAGGCACTCAATAAGGGAAACCGACATTGAGTGCTTTTACATTTATCTATCAGGATGTATCAAAAGGATTTTGTTAGAAAGGGGTGGAAACATGTTGAATCTTCTCTCAAAAAAATTACAACGTCAGTTGAATCTGTTAGAAATACTATTCGAGGAGGAACGTTGCCGTCTTAGTCAATTGGAAAAAAGATTGGCAAGTTCTGGAAAAACATTGCGGAACGATTTTATAGAAATCAATACATATTCTTCCGATATCCAAATCGTCACTGATCGGAATGCTGGTGTGACAGCTATATTTTCACCTGCCTTCACAAAAGATCATATTTATCAGATCGTGATCTCCCAATCTACTGAATATAAATATTTAGAAACCATACTGCTACATCCAAAAGAGAATTATTTAGAATTAGCAGAGTATCTGTTTATTTCAGAAAGTACATTGCGAAGAATCGTAAAGAAAACCCAATCAAAATTAAAAAAATACGATTTGAAGATCAAAGGGTTGACTCGGATTGTCGGAGAGGGTCAGGTGATCAACGGTCTTACAGCTCGTTTGCTGATGGAAAAATATCCTTCTCCTGCTAGTATTTTTAATCGTTCTTTTAGCGAATCAATTTATGACGTGGTTATCCTATTTTTAAAAGAAAATCAGCTGTATGAGGTAGCAAAAAATGATCCGAAAACCTTATGTTTTTTACATTTTTTTATTGCTTGTCGTATACAACGATTCAACAAAAATAAAATGGAAATGGAGCAAAAGAAAATCAGCTGTTTCACCTTTTCATTCTTGGAGAAAAATCACTTGAGCCATTTTTCTTTGCCATGGGAAGAAAAAATCTGGCAGTGGATATTTGATACAGAAGTCATCCATACTGCTTTGAAAATAAGAAATGCAAGCGAGCAAGGAAAGTATCATTTTTGTATCAGTAATTGTTTAATGACATGGATGGATTGCTTGGAAAAAAAATATCAGTTGGAATGTGAGAACAAAGATCTGATCGTTCAACGATGTAAAGAGATACTGACACAACCACGATTTCCAGAATATATCCTAAATGATCCAAGCCAGACAACGATAGTCGATCCGCCGATTTTAGCCTGTTTATATGAAGAACTGAAGGGCAGGATGGTTGATGACTGCAGAGAAAAAGGATACGTCATCCCTGAACTCGATTCATTTGTTCGCCATGCTATCTTAGAAATTCTTTTCGACTGGCCGTTATTGCTATCATACATTGAAGGGAAAGAAAATAAATTAAAAGCAGTGATAGTCATAAATACAAGAAAAAAACAGGCGGATTACATAGCAAAAAGATTGCAAAAAAAATTGGGAGACTATTATCAATTTAGTGTCATGCCAAACTTTTATCAGAAAGAAAAGAAATCATATCATCTAGATATCGACTGTATTATTACAAATGTAATGATTGATGATGAGACAAACATTCCGGTCTTCGGTATTTCTCTATTTCCAAATCAACGTGAGATCCAAAATCTTCTCCATTTTTATCAGAAGAAGTACCAAGTAGTAGAAGAAAAGTCTCTCTACGTGTAAATACGTATCTATAGACAACAGGATATTCCATCAAAAAAATCTGAGTAATAGATGTAATGACCGCTAAAGGTCTCGTACATCTATTATTCAGATTATTTTTTTACTGATTGTTATGTTTTATATTCCTTTTTTTTGTATAGGATCGCGGTCTTTTTGGTAACTTAATAAATCCCCCGGTTGACACTCTAATACTTCACAGATTTTTTCGAGGGTGGAAAAACGGATAGCTTTTGCTTTTCCGGTTTTTAGAATAGAGATATTTGCCATCGTAATACCCACTTTTTCACTCAATTCTGTTACACTCATCTTTTTTTGAGCCAATACTACATCTAGATTAACGATAATAGCCATGTCGCACCTCACACTGTCAAATCATGATCTGTCTTAAGTAAAATCGCGTGTTCGAGCAGATTTTCCAACACGCTTGTCAAAGTGTATACGGCAAAAGGAATGAATACGACAGCAATTCCTACCAACATCAAACCAGGAGCATCATCTAAATCAGCCACTTTCAAAAATTTAGGAAGCAAGCCGAAAAAGGCGAAGCCAATAATCAAAATCGTTCGTTCGATTTTTTTGAGAATGTCCAAGCTTTGATTGGAAAAGGCCTGGTTTTCTTCGATTTGTTTCAACAGTCTCAATAAGAAATAAGCAATAATAATCCCTAAGAGAAGGGCGAAGTAGATGACAGAAACGAATAAAGTCGTCTGCCAATCAAAAGTGAATCCTTTTTCGCTTGTAGCAATCTGAGTATAAAAAAGTATACCGAATAAAATAAATACGGCACTTATACCTAAAACAACAAACTTTAATAATAATGTTTTTAATTTCATTTTTATCCCTCTTTTATCTTTGATAGCTAAAATATAGCAGGATAATTATTGAAAAGCAATTAATTTTTATCGAAAAACAATAAATTTTTGCCTTTTTTAGCAAATGTGGTTTTATAGTATTTGAGAGTTTTAATTGAAGTTAGCCTTTGATTCTTTTTGATTTATAAGGAAACTTTTAAATATGTTATTTACAAATAGTTAGTAAACTATGTTACAATTTTTATGGGGAAAAACTTAAAAAATAAATTTTTTTATTCATAATTGCTGTTTATTTTGTTATGTAAAACATGCATAAAGTGAGGTTCTAAAATTGAATATTTTACAGTTAAGTTATTCTCTACTCATATCAGGGCAGCTGATGACGATGTTTGTTGGATTGGGCTATTTGAACAAGAAACTAAGAAATAAAAAGTATGCTTTATTATCAATCTTAGTTATCCTATTAATATCGGTTCTTTATCAATGGATAAATGTAATTGCCACTGGTTTGGTATGGCTAGTCATGTGTGCTCTCGTGATTTATCATGAAGAGACGCTTCAATCAGCTTTATTCTATGCTTCGTTATCTATTATCCTACTTATTTTTTCTAATTATCTGATTTACGTTATCTTAAAATCATTATCTATAATGATGAATGATTTGGGTATATGTTTTTTATCAATTATTTTATATTTATGTTTCGCATTTTATTTAAGGAATCATATATTAAAAAAAGTACCCCTTGAATCGATGGTATATGATATTAGTAAGTATACTGTTATTGCTACGTTTTTGATTTATTTCATTTTTCTTATGATTGAACGCTTTTCAGATTTAGACTGTTTCATGAAGGGTGCTCATGGGATCTTTATGCTGGCATATAGCCTTTTTGCTATTCTTATCAGCTTTTTAGCTGTTTATACAAAAAAGGCAGAATATAAAAGTAAAGAAGAAAAGAATCGAATGGAATATCTTATCGAATATAGTGAGCAAATCGAAAAAAGTTATATGGAAATACGCAAGTTCAAGCACGACTACAAAAACATACTAGTTTCTATGGAAAATTATATCCAAATTAATGATATAGATGGATTGAAACATTTTTTTTACTCCCACATCAAGGAAACTGGAACCCTTTTTGATCAGGAATTATTAGAAATGTCACCGATAAGAAATCTTGAAGCCAAGGAAATAAAAAGCATCGTTTTGAGCAAGTTGTATCTAGCTCATGAAAAAGGAATAGAAATAGACGTAAATGTGCCACAAAAATTGGATTCTTTCCCCGTTCCTTCTATCATGCTAGTTCGGATGCTGGGGATCATACTAGATAATGCAGTTGAAGAATCTTCTATTATAGATAAGCCGAAAATCTTGTTTGCCGGATTGAGACAAGAAGAAGCGATAACCTTTATTATTGCCAATAAATGTCGTTCTGGTATACCTGATTTACATGTATTAAAGAAAAAATCTTATTCATCAAAAGGGAAAGAACGTGGGATTGGTCTAAGCAATCTTGATGAATTAGTTCAGTTGAATAAAAATGTGTACTTAGATACTAAAATCGAAGAAGGACAGTTTATTCAAATACTGACCATTTGGGAGGGTTAGAATCTTTATGTTGAAAATTTTTGTTTGCGAAGATGACGGAACATTTAGATTAAAATTAGCAAAGATGATTCAAAATTATTTAATGATGCAAGATTATGACATCAAATTTCAAATGGATACCTCGGCCCCTGAAGTGTTGCTTTCATATATACGTTCAAATAAAACAGAAGGCATCTATTTTTTAGATATTGACTTAAGTTCCAATATGAACGGAATCAATCTAGCCGCTACGATTAGAGAATACGATCCACTAGCAAAAATTATTTTTGTGACCAGTTACACGGATTTAGCTTATCTCACTTTTTTGTATAAAGTAGAAGCAATGGATTATATTGTGAAGGGGAACGATACACTGCTGCAAGAAAGCGTGACAAAATGTATCGATGTGGCTAACCAAAGATATCTTGATACAATTTTACCTACAAGAGAACAGATTCGTATTAAGAGTGGACCAATCAATACAAAATTGTTCGTAGACGAAATCTTGTTTTTTGAATCCAGTCCTGTTCCTCACAAAGTGATCGTTCATCTTGAAAATCGAATGCTAGAATATAATGGAAAAATCAAAGAGATCGAATCGTTTAGCCCGAGCTTTTACCGTTGCCATCAATCGTTTGTTGTAAATGTGGATAATATTTGTTCCATCGACAAGAAGGAAAGAACGATCCTTATGTCTAACGGAGAAAAGTGTCTTGTTTCCACCCGAAGTTTAAAAAAATTATTGATTGCATTTAGCAAAGGAGCGTGACGAATGTCACGTTCTTTTTTTATAGAATAATTTAGATATAAAGAATATAAGGGCTTTATTAAGAAAGATAACACTGCAGTTATGTAAAAAAAACGCGCACTTTTTACTTTTTAATATATGCATCCTTATTTTTAGTATAATCAAAAGTGAGAAAGGGGTGAACGATATGCCAAATGAATATCTGTCTCTTGAAGAGAAGCTGTCAAGCAAGATGAGCAGAAAACTCGGAGAGAAATATAGGTTAACAGAACTGGAGGAAGCAAAAGTCAACTATGGATTAGCGATCCTGTTCATTAATCTTTTCAAGTTCATGCTTATTTACGTATCAGCGTTTTTCTTACATAGCATTCTTGCTGTGATCACCACTCATTTGTCTTTTATTGCTGTACGAAGATATGCAAAAGGATATCATGCAAGCCGAAGCATGGCCTGCACGCTCTATAGTATGGGATTATTGGTGGCGCTACCTGTTTTGGCTAATCATTACAATTTGGAACTTACACGCTACGAATATTTCATCGGAGCAGCTATTCTTAGTATGGTTTTAGGAATCATTGGTTCCTTTATCGCACAAGACCAACAAAAAAGAAGAAGCGTAAGAAACAAACTAGTTATAATAGGAATAAGCCTCACGCTGATAGGTTCAGTGATTCCAGCAAATGATTCAAGAGTCATGATATTACTGGGTATGTTGACCGCAATCTTACTTGTATTCATTCCAAAAAAAGAAAGGAAGATCATCAAATGAAACACACACAAACTAAATTTAGTCTCTCACATGCAATCACAACAATTGCTATCAGCGTTGCCGAAAAGGCTGTAATAAGCGGAAGTACCTGTATTGGTTTAGTTTATGAACCAAAAGTACCAGAAGCATTAAAAAAAGAAGTAGAAAAATAAGTAAAAATAAAATGGATTACCGAATAAAAAGTACCGTAAGTCCTAAAAACTGTGCCAACAGATCGTTGACACAGTTTTATTTTTTTCGATAGTTTTGTAACAAAAATACAAAGATGAAAAAGAATAAAGATTCCCATAGAGTAGTAGTCCAACTGAATTCTTTACTGATACCAAATACCATATTTCCAAGATTCGATACAATCAAATAGCCAATCGTTATGATCAATGAATAATACAATCTTTTCATCATAGGACATACCTCGTTTTTCTTTATAAGAATAGTATAAACCAAAGAAGAGAATAAGAAAAATGATAATAGAAAAATAAAGTAAAAACGCAATAAAGTAACTTAAGTTATTTTATTGCGTTTTTTTCTTCACTGAAAAATTTTAACAAATAAATAGAATTTTGTAATAATAACTGAGCATAATCTTTGCAATTTTTAATCTTGAATAATATCCTTTAAGTATAGCCAGCAATCAAAAAGAAATAGAGAATAAGTGAGTAGTTGTTATTTCAGTATCAGAATGACAATAAAATGCCGTTATAATCCAATATCGTTTGGTAGCGATTTATTTATTGGTGCTAAACTAACTGTTCGCTCTCTATACTGTGATTGTCGGTAGAGTTATTTACAGGGTAAAAATAAGTTTATAGGAGGTGGAAAATGAATAAGGGGTTAAAAATAACCGGTGTTATCATGAGTTTGCTACTACTTTCAGTGTTTCTAGCAATTGCGTTAATTAATGCGCCGTATATTATGCCTGAACAATTGGAACGATTTCGCTTCTTTACCTTAACGAATTACTACATGCAACAATATATTTTCTGGGCAGCTGTAGTATTTGCCGTTCTTGCTATTATCATCTTGCTAGTCGTTCTTTTCTATCCAAAATCAAGAGGAACTTTCGTTATGAAACGGGAAGATGGCAAATTGACGATCGACAAAAAAGCGATCGAAGGGCTGGTACGTTCCCATTTACACGAAGAAGAGTTCATTCATTCACCTAAAGTACGGATACGTTCAACGAAAAATCGAATCCATATCCATGTCAACGGAGACTTGAAGCGAACTTCTTCATTAGTAGGGAAAACAGGTGTACTGATGCAAGACATCGAAGAAGAAGTGACTAGAGTACTTGGAACAAAAGAAACAGTCAAAGTGGCAGTCACATACAGCGGTTATGAAGAACAAGAAGATACAAGAGACTACAAGCACTCTCGAGTGGAATAGGAGGGCCAAATAATGAAAGAACTATTTTCAGCATACAAGCTCCCTATTATCTTTGGGGGTCTTGGACTACTGCTAGCTGTTTTATGGTTAACAATTGGATTTTTCAAAACATTGTTGATCATCATTATGACAGCAATTGGCGCAGGAATCGGATTTTATTTGAAACAGACAGGAATAGTGGATCAATTTTTTAAATCATAGGAGGAAACAAAGATGGAAAACAAAAACATGAACACAACAAATGGATCAGTTTTGGCAAATGAAAAAGGGGAAAACCGCATGATGAATGGTGAATTGACTTATGAAGACAAAGTTATCCAAAAAATCATCGGCTATGCATTGAAAGATGTAGACGGTCTATTGACATTAGATGGCGGATTCTTCTCAAATATGGCTGAAAAATTAGTCAACACAGATAATGTAACAGCAGGTATCAATACAGAAGTAGGAAAGAAACAAGTAGCTGTGGATTTAGATGTGATTGTAGAATACGGTAAAGACATCGAAGACATCTACAACCAAATTAAAGAATTGATCAGTACTGAAGTAAACAATATGACACATTTAGATGTTATCGAAGTAAATGTGAATGTTGCAGACATCAAAACACAAGAAGAATACCAAAAAGATCAAGAAACAGTACAAGACAAAGTAACAGAAGCAGCAAAATCAACAGGACAATTTGCTTCACGCCAAACAGATAAGGCAAAAGCTGCTGTAGGCAAAGGTGCACAAAAAGTCAAAGAAAATAACGAACCACGTGTACAATAAGAAGTAAAAAGTCAGTTAGGAGGAATTTAAAATGGGATTTATTTGGGCATTAATCGTCGGAGGTATCATCGGAGCAATTGCAGGAGCAATCACGAATAAAGGATCATCAATGGGAATCATCGCAAACATCATTGCTGGTTTAGTAGGTTCAGCCATTGGACAAGCTTTATTAGGAACTTGGGGACCAACAATTGCAGGAATGGCTATCATTCCATCATTGATTGGTGCAATCATTTTAGTATTAGTCGTTTCATTCTTTGCACGTAAATTATAAGCAAATTGAAGAAAAACTTATGTTGAAATGAAGAACACATTTGAGAACCGCAGCGAAACTTGCTGCGGTTCTTTTTTATATGAAGTATTCTTTATTCCTTATGAAAAAATAGCTTGAAAAATAAAAAAAGACGAAAATAAACGGTTTTCTATAAAAGAAAATCGTTTATTTTTTTGTCTTTATTTGGTCAAAACGATAAAAAAGCACAGCACACCAAGCTTTTATTGATTGTCTGTCTTTTATAAATACAAGAATGTATTTATAAAAACAGAAGAAAAATACAAGTAGATTTTTTTTTATACTCGCAAACGTAGAAAGGAGGCGAAAAAATGAATACATTACCTATCAATACAGGAGATACAGCATTCATGATTTTATGTACAGCAATGGTTTGCTTGATGACTCCTGGTTTAGCATTTTTTTACGGCGGACTGGCACGAAAGAATAATATACTGACGATCATGACTCAATCTTTTCTCTCAGTTGGGATAACAACGATCATGTGGATATTCGGTGGATTCGGATTGGCATTTGGACGAGATATTGGCGGTATGATTGGAAATCCGGCAGATTTCTTTTTGATGAGACATGTTACAAGCTTTCCCAACATGTTCCATGGAGCGACGATCCCATTTTTGATGTTCTTTCTTTATCAACTGATGTTTATCGTGATTACTGTTCCTTTGATGACAGGAGCTTTTGCAGGGAGACTGAATTTAAAAGGCTATATTATCCTTGTTGTTTGTTGGAACCTGCTGATTTACTTCCCTGTTTGCCATTGGATATGGGGCGGCGGATTTTTGGATCAGATGGGATTTAGAGATTTCGCTGGCGGAGCAGTCATCCACACGACAGCTGGATTCGGTTCATTGGCATGCATCCTCACACTTGGACAGAGGAAGATTCCTATGGGCGAAAGAAACCAGCATAGCAGTCTTATGGCAGCTGCTATCGGTACAGGTCTACTTTGGTTTGGCTGGTTCGGTTTCAACTCTGGTGGTGCACTTCGAGCAGATGATCAAGCAGTCAATGCATTTGGTTCAACATTCATCGCTCTTGCATTTGCGATGGTTACTTGGTTGATTATTGCAAAAGTAAAAGGAAATGGCTTTGATTTTGTCGACGTACTAACAGGATCCGTTGCTGGATTGGCAGCCATTACGCCTTGTGCTGGTTATGTAGAAGCAAAAAGTGCTATGTTGATCGGAATCATTGCTGGAATCGTCTGTCATGCTGCTGTTGATTTTCGTAAAAAGAAACAATGGGACGATGCACTTGATGTGTGGGGCGTCCATGGAATGGGCGGATTCACAGGGACGATTCTGATCGGAATTTTTGCATCTAACAGCCATTTATTAACAAATCCAAGCAGCTGGTACTTCTTAGGAATCCAAGTGATTGGTGTCATCATTACTGCCGTGTATGCCTATGTGCTAACAACAGCGATTCTAAAATCAGCCATGCATTTCACAACGATCACTACTACAAAAGAAGAGCAGGAAGAAGGATTAGACTTTTTCTTCTTTGGTAACAAACGCAATTGAAACAAAATCAAATAGAAAAGAGGAAGATTCATGCAACAAAGCAAAACGAAAATTCCTGCAAAAAAATTAACGTTCTTCGGCTTTTTAGCCATGACGATCTCAATGGTCGTTTCACTATATGAATATCCCACATTTGCGACCTCTGGCTTCAGTTTAGTATTTTTCTTGTTATTAGGCGGTTTGCTATGGTTTATCCCTGTGGCATTGTGTGCAGCAGAGATGGCAACGGTGAAAGGCTGGGAAAAAGGCGGTGTCTATACTTGGGTCAGTCGGACATTGGGAAAACGATTTGGATTTGCCGCTATCTTTTTCCAATGGTTTGAGATAACTGTTGGTTACTTGACTATGCTGTATTTCTTAACTGGTGCATTATCCTATGCAACGGGAATCGACGCTATACAAAACAATAAATTTCTGAAATTGGCCATCTTATTGATTATTTTCTGGGCTATTTTGCTCTCTCAGCTAAAAGGAACCAAATACACTTCTTTAATTGCTCGAATCGGTTTTGTAGCTGGGATCTTATTGCCTGCATTATTCTTGTTTGGCTTAGGGATCCACTATGTCTCTTCAGGTGCTCCACTACAAACGACACTTTCTATGAAAACATTGATTCCTGATTTTTCAAAATTACCTACGCTGGTTGTTTTTGTTTCCTTTATTTTAGCGTATATGGGAGTAGAAACATCTGCTAGTCATGCAAATGAAATGGAAAACCCTAAAAAGGATTATCCATTAGCAATGTTTGTATTGGTCATTCTGGCCATCATTTTAGACACTTTTGGCGGATTGACTGTGGCTACTACAGTCCCTCAACAGGGTTTGTCTCTTAATACAGGAGTGATCCAATCGTTAGAATTTTTATTAAGACACATTGATCCAAGTCTTGCATGGGTTGCGAAAATCCTTGCGATCCTTGTTTGTTTAGGTGTCATCGGAGAAATAGCTTCTTGGGTAACTTCTCCTTCAAAAGCACTTCACGTAGCGGCAGAAGAAGGATTACTTCCTGAATATTTTGCGAAAGAAAATGCACATGGTGTTCCTGCGCATTTGATGATTGCAAATGGGATTGTTGCGACAATCTGGGCAGCCGTCTTTACATTAAGTGGCGGGGGGAATAATCTTTCGTTTCTTGCAGCAATGTCATTGACTGTTGTGATTTACCTAATGTTGTACTTTATGTTTTTCGCGGGCTATTTGAAGTTAGTATTTAAAGATGAAAGTCTTGAAAGAGCCTATCAGGTTCCAGGCGGAAAAGTTGTAAAAGTAATCGTTGCTTGTTTAGGTCTTTTGACTTCACTTTTTGCTTTTTGTATCTCATTTGTTCCACCTGCAAGTATCGCAGCTGGACAGCATGGGATTTATGAAACGATTCTGATCGTTTCTTATCTTATCGTCTTAGTTATTCCATTTACGATCTATGCATGCCGTCATAAATTCCAGCATGCAGAAAAATAAAAAATGAAAGCTGGTTATTCAAATGGAAGGAAAAGAATTAGAACAATTGATTGGAAAAAATTTCCACTACTATCAAACGGGACAAGTGGCAGACTACATTCCAGCATTAGCTGAAGTGGATCCAAAACAATTAGGTATGGCGATTTATGATCTTGATACAAAACAACTGATCGAGGGAGGAGATGCCGATGTACGTTTTGCCATCGAAAGCATGTCAAAAGTTCCCGTATTGTTATTAGCAATCAAAGATAACGGAATTGAAAAAGTCTTTCAAACAATCAACACAGAACCCACCGGATTTGCTTTCAATTCTATCATGAATATGGAGATCAATCATCGCAAACATCCGATGAACCCTTTTGTTAATGCAGGAGCGATTGCAACAACCTCTTTGATTGCGGGAAAAGATGCAGATGAAAAATTTGAACGGATCATATCATTTATGAAAGAAATCTGTGATGATCCTGATATCACATTGAATGAAGAAATCTATCATTCTGAATCAAGAACAGGTGATATCAATCGCTCTCTTGCTTATTACATGAAAGGCAATCAAATGATCGAAGGAGACGTTCCAGAGATACTCGATGCCTATTTCAGACAATGTTCCGTCAATGTCACCGCTACAGGTATAGCAAAATTAGCTGCTGTATTGGCAAATAAAGGGATCGCTCCTTGGAATGGCAACCGGCTCATTACTGAAGAAAGTGCAACGATCGTCAAATCGATTATGACAACTGCCGGTTTGTATGATGAATCAGGCGAGTTTTCCGTCCATGTTGGTGTACCTGCCAAAAGCGGGGTAGGTGGCGGCTTGATGGCAGCTGTGCCAAATCGTTACGGTATAGGCGTCTTCAGTCCAGCATTAGATCCATTCGGTAACAGTGCAGCTGGCATCCAATTACTGAAGGACGTAGTCAAAGAACTAGATGCTGATATCTTCGAATAACCTTTCTTGAAAGTGGCTGGGGTAAAAGTCCAAGCGATGCCAAGTTATCTAAACGATAGCTGGGATTGTAAGCTTGATCGACTTTTGTTCCGGCTTCTTTTTTATTGGTTTTTGAAAGGGGTTTTCTAAACAAAAAGTAAATAAAAAAGCGATTCGTGGATATGTTTAAATAAAACTATAAGAAAAACTGGAGGCGTGTATCAGGAATGCTGGAAAAATACATCGAGCGAAATATATTTAGGAAAGTGTATCTATGCGAACAATTATTTGAATTCCAAGAAATAGATATCGAACAAACAGCTATTTCACTAGGGGTGACCACACCGACGATCCTTCATGATCTAGAAAGTCTAGCCGAGTGTTTGGAATATTGCATAAAAGAAAAAATAAGAGAGAAGCATAAGTACAAACTTATATTTAAACGTGGGATCGCTCTTTCTGAGCTTACGCAATTTTTGTATGGTCAATCTTATTTTTTAAAGTTTTTAAGTTATTATTTCAAGGGCATATTCACGAGTACAGAACTGGCTGATCTTGAATTTATTTCTTTGAGCAAAGTATATACGATCAAAAAGAGCGTCTTGGATTTTTTCAAAGAAAATGATTATTTGAAAAATAAAGAAATCATTATTCCAGAATTTGATTCGCGGAATATTCTGCTAGCTTTAGTACGTTATATCAATTGGGAAGGATATGAGAGTAAAAATCCACATGTAGAAGAAGCTTGTAACGAGCTGATCGATTATGTAGAGACTCATTTTTTTAAAAGGAGATATTCGGAAGATGAAAAGTCCTTTATCTTACGGGGAATAGAGATTGCAATTGGAAGAAAGACGTTTCCCCTTGAACTGAAAGAAGAAGATAAGAAAAGTGCGGAGACGAAGCCATTATTTCAATTAGTCTGTCAAGGATTGGAAGAGCAAAAAGGGATGTTACACTTACAGAAAGAAGATATCTATTATATTTTCTCTTTGTTCAATAGCAGAAATTATACCAATGAGAACATGGAGCTGTTAAGAAAAGATTTCGAAGTTGTGTATAAAAATTTTGTTCTCAATGACCTGTCACTCAATGAATTGATTTTACAGATTCTCCCAGTTGCTGAAATCGACGATGCAGACAATTTTATTTTTAAGCAATCCTTTTTACAATTTGTCCGTACGTTGTGGGCAGACGGTCAAGTATTTTTACCGGAACGAATCTATCTACTGTCAGAAAAAGAACAGCTTCTATACAGAAAAATAGTAGAAGTGCTAGACGATTGGAAAAAGAAAAACCAAATTCATCTAAGATGGAATGATAATTTCATCCGAAAATTTGTTAAGAGTCTTTCTTTGATTACCAGAGAACAGATGATACAGCAAGAGATAGAAATATTTGTTGTTTCAGAAAGTTCAGTCAAACAATTTTTTTATCGAACTCAATTTCATTTGTATGCTGAAGAAGATATGGCTGAAATAAACCCCATTCTATTTCGTTCTTTAGAAGAATTACCTGATGAATGTTTGTGTTCAAAAAAACGAGTGGTTTTATGCGATGCTGCTAGCTATCAAACTGGTTTGGAAACGGAAAAAACAAAGGTCTATCCTATCTCGTTAAAAGGCGCAAACATCCTTTTGTATCGTATTGCTCAAGAGCTTCATTTATTAAAAAAACATATTTCTTGAGGAAATCTTAAAGCAAGACAAAAATCAACTTTCTACAGAGCTTTTTAAAAGACTGTAGAAGTTTTTTTATTTGTGATCTGTTTTGTGCGAAGAACTACTTATATAACAAACTTTCTCTGAATTTTTTTAAAAATACTATTGACTTAGAGTCAACTCTAAGGAGTAGAATAGATAAAGTGTTACAAATCTATTTTCAACTAAAAAGAAGATAGTACGGAGGAGAGAATGTATAATGAGTACAGCATTACATGTATTGGATACAATCAATAGTCCAGCAGATGTCAAAAAGTTATCTGTTGAGGAAATGAAACAGCTGGCAGAAGAAATGCGCCAAAAGATCTTGCAAAAGGACAGCGATGTAGGTGGGCACGTTGGTCCGAATCTAGGTGTAGTCGAATTAACGATCGCTTTTCATTATGTATTTGATTCACCTAAGGATAAAATCGTATGGGATGTTTCCCATCAATCTTATGGTCATAAGCTGCTAACTGGTCGGAAAAATGGCTTTGA
Organism: Enterococcus sp. HMSC072F02; assembly: GCF_001837725.1. Lineage (NCBI taxonomy): Bacteria > Bacillati > Bacillota > Bacilli > Lactobacillales > Enterococcaceae > Enterococcus > Enterococcus sp. HMSC072F02. The sequence goes on along the minus strand of NZ_KV833968.1, from coordinate 221,655 downwards.
AAAAGGACATTACCATGAAGTAAGCGGGTATTCCAATCAACACGAAAGTGAACATGATTATTTTACAGTGGGTCACACATCTACATCTATCAGCTTAGCTACTGGGTTGGCTAAATCCAGAGATTTGAAGAAAGAATCAGGAAATGTGGTAGCATTTATTGGAGATGGCTCACTAAGTGGCGGCTTAGCTTTTGAAGGGCTGAACAACGGCGGCGCTTTACAGACCAATTTAATCGTATTAGTAAACGATAATGAGATGTCTATTGATGAGAACCACGGTAGCTTATATCAGAACTTAGCAGAGCTTCGTCAAACTCACGGTGAAAGCAGTAATAACCTATTTAAAGCTATGGGATTTGATTATCGCTATGTGGATGATGGAAACGACCTAGAAACGGTGATCCGTTTATTTGAAGAAGTAAAAGATATTGATCATCCAATCGTACTTCACGTACATACGGAAAAAGGCCGCGGTTATCAGCCAGCGATCGATAATAAAATGAAATATCATTGGCACGTCCCATTTGATCTGTCTACAGGAGAAGCAAAACAGGCAGCTTCTGGAGAAACATTCAATACGATCATCATGGATTATCTGGATAAAAAAGTGCAAACAAGTACAGCACCTATTGCCGCTGTCAATGCAGCAATACCAGGCGCCTTTGGACTGAAAACATTCCAAGAAAAACATCCAGATCATTATTTTGATGTGGGGATCGCCGAGCAGCATTCCATTACGTTTGCTTCTGCTTTGGCTTCTCAGGGAGTACGTCCAGTCGTCTTCCAATCAAGTACTTTCCTGCAACGGGCATATGATCAATTATCACATGATTTAGCAATCAACGAGAATCCAGTCATCATTTTAGTTGGTGGCGGAACGATCTCTGCTAGTGATCGAACACACCAAGGAACGTTTGACATTCCTTATTTATCAAGTATCCCGAATATCAAATATCTTGCTCCAGCAACAAAAGAAGATATGATCTCTATGCTAGATTGGGCTTTTGAGCAAACAGCACAGCCTGTAGCTATTCGAATCCCTACTCATGGTGTGGAACATGGTAAAGCTATCGCAAATGATTACAGTATTCCAGCCTATCAGACAGTGAATAAAGGCGAAAAAGTGGCAATTTTAGCTTTAGGTGGTTTTCTTGGACTAGGAAAAGAAACAGTGGAAGCTTTTAGAGAAAAAGGAATCGAAGCAACATTGATCAATCCAGGAACAATCACAGAAAATGATGTAGAAACATTAGATAAATTAAAAGAAGCCCATGAATTAGTCATCACATTAGAAGATGGTAGTTTATCAGGCGGATTTGGTGAAAAAATCAGTCGTTATTATGGCGATTCTTCAATGCATGTGCTGAATTTCGGTGCAAAGAAAGAATTCACAGATAGTGTTCCAACAGTTAAACTTTATGAACGTTATCATTTGACACCAAGCCAAATCGTTGAGGATAGTCTACGTGTCTTAAATATTCAATAATCCATCGTATTTTCCATCCAGATAATCGTTTATACTAGTATCTGGATGGTTTTTATTATACGAAACAAAGGAGTAGATGCTATTATGTATCAAAAAGTAGAAGAATATTTCAAAAAGTTTCAAGAAAAATATCCTAGGTATCAATCAGAAGAACTAAGCTTTTTTTCATTTGGGAATACAGAAGAAATGGCAGATGAATTGAGTGAGTTAGTTGTAAAAAAAATAAAAACCGGTACATCAAGTGGATATGATCTATATAAAAAAGAGAAGGAACCTTTACCAAAAGTGGGTCAGTTAGATGTGGTTCTGAATGGAAAAAATGAACCAGTTTGTATCATCAAAAATATAAATGTGACTATCTTGCCTTTTAGTGAAATCACGGAAGAACATGCTTGGAAAGAAGGAGAAGGAGATCGAACGTTAGCCTATTGGCGGAAAGTCCATACTGACTTTTTCAAGCATGTCTACAAAGAAGCACTGAACATGGCATTTACAGAAGAGAAGCTAATCGTATATGAAGAGTTTGAAGTAATTTTCTTTTAGCAAGAAAGGCTTGCTAAAAGAAAAAGGATAGCTACTTTATTGACTCTTAGATAGAAAAGGGTTACATTTTTATAAGAAGATGTATTTCTAGAGAACGTCATTGGAGGAGATAGTGTGGATGTACTGGAAAAAATAAAAGGTGGGGTTGTCGTTTCTTGTCAAGCTTTGGAAAATGAGCCATTACACAGTTCTTTTATCATGGGGAGAATGGCTTTGGCTGCAAAAGAAGGCGGAGCAGTTGGTATTCGCGCAAATACAACAGAAGATATCAATGAAATCAAGCGAATCGTTGATTTGCCGGTAATAGGGATTATCAAAAGAGATTACGATGGATCAGAAGTATTTATTACTGCGACAGAAAAAGAAGTGAAAGAACTTTTGGAGACGCAAGCTGAGATCATTGCACTGGATGCAACTTCTCGTAAACGTCCGACAGAAAAAACAACAGCTGAGCTTGTCCAAATGATCCACGATCACGGTCGATTAGCCATGGCAGATGTTTCGACTTTTGTGGAAGCGCTTCAAGCGCAAGAAGATGGTTTTGATCTTTTGTCTACGACATTAGCAGGATATACAGAATATTCTCGAAAAACACAGGAGCCTGATTTTGATTTGTTGAATCAGATCATAGAACAAGTCAATATACCAGTAGTCATGGAAGGCCATACTGACTCTCCAGAACACGTAGAGAAAGCCTATGAATTAGGTGCTTTTTCAGTCGTGATTGGATCTATCATCACCCGTCCACAATTCATCACTAAAAGATATGTCGAAGCCGCGAATAAAGCAAAGAACTAAAAAACACGTACGGCACAGATTCTTGACAAAAAAGAAAAATTAATAGATAGTTTAAAGCAGATTCTAAGAAGAAGAGGAAAGCGTTGCTTTTCCTTTTGTCTTCGCAGATCTGCTTTTTAGCGTATTTTATAGAAAGAAGGCGAGACCATGTTTGAACGAAGTCCTTCAGAATTGACAGAACGTGAAAATTACAAGTTGCTGATTGGTTCAGTTATCCCTAGGCCGGTTGCAGTAGTAACGACTAAATCCGTAAATGATATAGTGAATATAGCACCCTTCAGTTACTTTAATATTGTCAGTTCGAATCCACCTATCTTATCCTTGGCGATCCAGAGAAAACAAGATACAGTAAAAGACACAGCAAAAAACATTCTTGAGACAAGAGAAGCGGTCATCCATATCCTTGATGAGGACAACGTAGAAGAAGCAAATAAAACAGCTGCTAATCTGCCTAATGAGGAAAGCGAACTACACTTGACTGAATTGACTTTAACGGATTCAGCAATCATTTCAGTACCAGCATTGACAGAAGCAAAAGTTCGTTTTGAGACAACCTTATATGAACATGTCGAGATACGGAATAAAAAAAAAGTAACAGCTGATTTATTTTTGCTAGAAGTACAGAAATATCATTTGAATGAAACAGTTTATGATGAAAAGACGGGAAGAATCGATCCAAGAGAATTGAATGCTATAAGCCGTTTGGCAGGAAATGATTATGCAGCAATAGGAGAAATTTTCACGATCGCACGTCCCCAATAAGAAGGAGTAATAGTTATGTTAAAAATAAGTTATAAACCATCAGCAGATTCAAAAGAAATGGGAAAAGAATACGAGACAGTGAATGATTTTCTGCAAGGGCAGTATTTAGAAGTTCCGCCATTACAAGATCATTTTGTCGTCACCAAAGTTACTTTAGACGGCAAAGAAATAGGATTAACAGACCACACGATTAGCGGGTTATTCAATTACTTAAACAAATAAACATTTATTCCGAAAAGTGAAAATCATATAAAAAAACACTAAAAATAAAAAGATTATCAAGGAATCCTAGCACAATTGAACGAAACTGCGCTGGGATTTTTTTACGTTATTTGTTATTTTTTCCTAAAAAATATTAAAGATTGTTAAATTTCACTATTTCATTTCAAATTTCATTGCCTATTCATTAGGAAAAGTCTATCATGGACTCGTAAATAGAATATAGTAATAACCTTGTTAGGTGAGGCTCCTATACAAACATAGGC
>NZ_KV833968.1:198104-217481 GCF_001837725.1 Enterococcus sp. HMSC072F02 | reverse complement strand
GTTAGGTGAGGCTCCTATACAAACATAGGCTATTGCCCAGAAACGTCGAAAGTCGCCAATGGGTAAAACAGAAACTGTCGGATTAAGGCTTTTTCCAATAGCTAAGAAATGTTTTCTTTACGTTGTATAGTGCTAAAACTCGGACGATGAGATGATGCTAGGTCAGAATTCTTGTTCGAAAAGGTTTCTGGCCTTTTCTTTATAGTTTCAAGACTGACTTATTTGAAGAGACAAACTCGCTCCTTACCTGACAAGTGGATTACCGTGGGAGGAGATGCGGTGAAAAAAAGAAAAAAGATCGATTGGTGGATTTTGGGTCCTTATTTGACTTTGTCCATGATCGGTCTTTTAGAAGTATACAGTGCTAGTTCTTATCGTTTATTGCAAGCAGATGAAAATACAAAAAGTCTATTATTGCGCCAACTGATTTTCATATTTTTGAGTTGGGGCGTAATCTTCTTAGCTCGTTCAATCAAACTGCACTATTTACTTCACCCTAAAATAGCAGGATATGGTTTAGCTTTATCGATTTTCTTTTTGATCTTAGTACGAGTAGGAATATTCGGTATCACTGTCAATGGCGCACAACGTTGGATTTCTCTGTTTGGCATTCAATTCCAGCCTTCAGAATTAGCAAATCTTTTTCTGATTTTTTATCTAAGCTGGTTTTTTCGTGACGGAAATAATCCGCCAAAAAATCTAAAAAAACCTTTCCTGATTACAGTAAGCATAACTTTGTTGATTTTATTCCAGCCAAAGATTGCTGGAGCATTGATGATTCTTTCGATTGCGTGGGTCATTTTTTGGGCAGCAGCAGTTCCATTTAAAAAAGGAATCTATCTGATTGTTACTTTTTCTGCCTTATTGATTGGAGCAGCCGGCGGAGTATTATATTTAGGAAACAAAGGCTGGCTTCCCCAGATGTTCAATCATGCTTATGAAAGGATTGCAACTTTAAGAGATCCTTTCATAGATAGTCATGGTGCGGGCTATCAAATGACTCATTCGTTTTATGCACTATACAATGGTGGCATATGGGGGAGAGGATTAGGAAACAGTATCACAAAAAAGGGATATCTTCCAGAGACAGAAACAGATTTTATTTTTTCGATCATTACAGAAGAGCTTGGGCTAATTGGTGCATTGTGTGTACTTTTCTTATTATTCTCATTATGCATGAGAATCTTTTGTTTAAGCAGTCGTTGCAAAAATCAGCAAGCTGGATTGTTTCTTTTAGGATTCGGAACTTTGCTATTCGTTCAGACGATAATGAATGTGGGAAGTATCGCAGGGCTTATGCCAATGACTGGCGTGCCATTACCATTTGTTAGTTATGGAGGAACAAGTTATCTGATCCTTTCTTTAGGAATCGGGATCACGTTGAATATTTCTTCGAAGATACAGGCCGAAGAGTTGCCGCTCTATCGACCTGAAAAACAATAAAGAGAAACTGAGAATCTCTCAGTTTGAATTATCATAAAGGACTATCTTTTATTTTTCAAGCGAGAGATTCTTTTTAGAAAGAGGAATTCGCAATGAAAGTATTTCAAAAAATCATATTATCTGTTTTGTTACTGCTTACACTAGTAGTCGGCTTTTTTTCGATTGAATTTGTCCATGGATTTTCGTCTGCAAAACAGACCTCAACTGTAAAAAAGGTAGATCCGAAAAGTGTCCCTACCACACTAAACGTGGCTTTGATTGGTTCGGATGCCCGTTCGAAAGACGAAAATGGTCGCTCAGATTCACTTATGGTTGCACAATACGACCAGAAAACACAACAAGCAAAACTAATCTCTATCATGAGAGACTCATATGTCGATATACCAGGTTACGGAATGGATAAAATCAATGCAGCGTACTCTTACGGAGGAGTTGATTTATTGAACCAAACATTAAAGGAAAATTTCAAATTTGAAGCCCCGTATTATGCAAGTATCACATTTCAAGATTTTATCGATTGCGTCAATGAACTGTTTCCTGATGGAGTAAAGATTGATGCAGAAAAATCTTTAGATTTAGATGGCGTATATATAAAAAAAGGGAAGCAAGTAATGGATGGCAATACGTTACTGCAGTATGCTCGATTCCGTGAAGACGAAGAAGGGGACTTTGGGAGGATTAGAAGACAGCAACAAGTGATTAAAGCTATCTCTCAGCAGCTGAAAGACGTCACTTCGATATTTAAATTACCGAAAGCAGTGGGAAAACTACTTGGCAGTATCCAAACGAACCTTCCTGAGAGTGTGCTACTGGATTGCGGTATGGATTTCCTCAAAGACGATAATAAAAAGATCGATACATTATCCGTACCAGTAGACGGCAGTTGGGACTTCAACGACAATACGCCTTCCGGAAGTGTTCTGGAATTAGATTTGACCAAAAACCAAGAAGCAATCAAAAAATTTCTAAATAATTAAGTAAAGAAAATAAAATAAAAGAAGTTAGAAATAACAATTTATGTTATGTTCTGACTTCTTTTATTATGTTAGAATAAACAGGTATAAATAGTGAAAATAAAGGAATAACAAGCAAAGGAAGGAGGAAAAAATGAAAAGAAGTGACAAGCACGGCAAAAATCGAACAGGCGCTTATATTGCCGGCGCAGTGATTTTAATAGTAGCTGCAGGTGGCAGTTATTTTTACTACCGGCACTACCAAGAAACCCAAGCAGTAGAAGCTGGAGAAAAGACGGTTGAGCAATTTGTCCAAGCTTTAAACAAAGGAGATTATAACAAAGCTGCAGGAATGGCATCGAAAAAGGCAGCAAATAAAAGTGCATTATCTGAAAAAGAGATCTTAGAAAAATACCAAAATATATACGGTGCTGCCGATGTCAAAGGACTTGAGATATCAAATCTAAAAGTAGATAAAAAAGATGATTCTACTTATAGCTTTTCATATAAAGCAAAGATGAATACCTCATTAGGTGAATTGAAAGATCTTTCTTATAAAGGAACATTAGACAGAAATGATGGAAAAACCACGATCAACTGGCAGCCTAACTTGGTTTTTCCAGAAATGGAAGGAAATGACAAAGTAAGTCTGACCACGCAAGAAGCAACAAGAGGGAACATTTTAGATCGAAATGGGGAACCATTAGCAACAACCGGCAAACTAAAACAATTAGGAGTCGTTCCAAGCAAACTTGGGGATGGGGACGGAAAAACAGCCAATATCAAAGCCATTGCTTCTGTATTCGACTTAACAGAAGATGCTATCAATCAGGCTATTTCACAAAGTTGGGTACAACACGATTACTTTGTCCCATTGAAAATCATTGATGGAGCAACGCCAGAACTTCCAGCTGGAGCTACTATCCAAGAAGTAGACGGCAGATATTATCCTTTGGGTGAAGCAGCTGCTCAACTGATTGGTTACGTGGGAGATATCACAGCAGAAGATATTGATAAAAATCCAGAATTAAGCAGTAGTGGAAAAATCGGACGATCTGGTTTGGAAATGGCTTTTGATAAGGATCTTCGTGGGACTACAGGTGGAAAATTAAGCATCACAGATGCAGACGGTGTCGAGAAAAAGGTTCTGATCGAGCATGAAGTACAAAACGGCAAAGATATCAAATTGACAATCGATGCAAAGGCACAAAAAACAGCTTTCGACAGTCTAGGAGGAAAAGCTGGATCGACTGTTGCGACAACGCCAAAAACCGGTGATCTTCTTGCGCTTGCTAGCTCTCCAAGCTATGATCCAAACAAAATGACAAACGGGATCTCACAAGAAGACTACAAAGCTTATGAAGAAAATCCTGAACAACCATTCATCAGCCGATTTGCGACAGGTTATGCTCCTGGATCTACGTTTAAAATGATCACAGCAGCAATCGGTCTCGACAACGGCACTATCGATCCAAATGAAGTGTTGACGATCAACGGGCTTAAATGGCAAAAAGATAGTTCTTGGGGATCGTATCAAGTAACTCGTGTTAGTGATGTGTCACAAGTAGACTTAAAAACTGCTTTGATTTATTCCGATAATATATATATGGCACAAGAAACGTTGAAAATGGGGGAGAAGAATTTCCGTGCAGGTTTGGATAAATTCATTTTTGGTGAAGACCTTGATTTGCCAATAAGTATGAATCCAGCACAAATTTCTAATGAAGAGAGCTTTAATTCAGATATCTTGCTAGCTGATACTGGATATGGACAAGGCGAACTTCTAATTAATCCTATCCAGCAAGCAGCAATGTATTCTGTTTTTGCCAACAATGGCACACTTGTCTATCCTAAATTGATTTCAGATAAAGAGACAAAAGATAAGAAGAATGTCATCGGCGAAACAGCAGTACAAACGATCGTGCCAGATCTGAGAGAAGTTGTGCAAGATGTAAATGGTACAGCACATTCTCTTTCTGCTTTAGGGATTCCATTGGCAGCGAAAACTGGTACAGCGGAAATCAAAGAAAAACAGGATGAAAAAGGGAAAGAGAACAGTTTCTTGTTTGCTTTCAACCCTGATAACCAAGGATATATGATGGTTAGCATGTTGGAAAATAAAGAAGATGATGATTCAGCAACTAAACGAGCACCCGAACTATTACAATACCTCAACCAAAATTATCAATAAAGAACGACTTCATAACTATAGTAAAAGGACTGTGACGGTATCGTCACAGTCCTTTTTTCGAATAAACGACAGGTTCACGACCACTTTCTGGGTCACTCACACTTCATAAACTTTTTTTGTAAAATATTTCAGAACAAGTGGAGAAATAAGTGTACTTAATAAAATCACGATTACTAAAGGTGAATAGTACTGTGGTTCGATCAATTGACTTTGCTGTCCAATTTGCAAAATGATCAAAGCCATTTCTCCACGCGAAATCATACCAGCACCGACCATCAATGAACTATGTTGAGAAAAACCGGCAATCTGAGCACCAAAATACCCTCCAAGCAATTTGGTCAAAATTGCTACAAGCGTCAATATAGAAATAAAGAGAAGCTGCTCACCAAAGTCAGAAAAATCAACTTCTAATCCTACACTGACAAAAAATACTGGTATAAATACTGCATATCCTAAAGCTTCAACATTGTGGTATACTTCTTCTTTGACCTTTGTCTGACTGACTGCTATCCCAGCAAAAAAGGCACCAATGACAGAACTAAGACCTACAAGATCCGCTACGTAAGACATACCTAAACAAATAACTAGCGATACGATGATAATAGAAGAATTTGCGTACACTTTTTCTGCAAATGAAAGCAAGAAGGGTGCAATCCATTTGACTAATAAGAAAATAAAAACAAAGTAAACGAGCTGTTCAATCAAAACAAGCGGTAAAGAAGCATTGCTAGAAGCTTCTCCAGTGAGAAAAGATAGACTGAAACTTAGGACTAAAACGACTAAAATGTCATCTACAACAGAAGCACCTAAAATAGTTGAGCCTTCTTTCGTATTCACCACGTTTAGTTCCTTTAATACTTCAACTGAAATACTGACAGAAGTTGCTGCAAGAATAATCCCAAAGAAAATCGCTTCATTTCCCGAAACTTGGAATGCTTCGCCTGTTAGCCAACCAAAAACAACAGGGAAGATGATTCCGAGTAAAGCAACGAACATGCCTGGTCGGAAATATTTTTTCAAAAGAGATAAATCACTTTCCAGACCAGCTAAAAACATCAATAAGATTACACCAATCTCCGAGAAGTCATGGACTAGAATATCCGGTTTGACCCAATTCAATCCAGCTTGTCCTAGCAAAACACCAACAAGTAATTGTCCGATTACTGCTGGAATACCTAATCTCCTAGAGATATGTGAGCCAATCGTTGTTGAAATCAATATCAGGCATAAAATACCAATAAATTCCATTCTCATCATTCCTTTTTATAAAATATAGCCCGAACTTAGCATAACATATATTATTGAAAAAATAGGAAAATATACTCATAAAAAAACCAACAATCCAAAAGTATTTTTTGGTTTGTTGGTTTTTAAACAGTCTATTTTAATAACTAAAAACGATTAACGTATAGTCATTTTTCTTACTCTGATAAAATTGATGATTTCCTGGATGCCCATGAAAATCAAGATGAAACCGAATATTTGAAATAGAACCATCAAGCTTTTGAATGGATTAAACAATAAGACGAATCCGCCAATCAACAACAGAATACTATAAACACTCCAACTTTTAGCTTTTGTATTCATGCTGAAGAACAACTGGAACAAGCTGTTGATGATAACAGCTAATCCAAGAAGAATCGGCAGGATAGAAACGATTGCAGGTGCAAAAGCATAAACGATCAGCGCACAGATCAGGAAAAAAAGACCACTAAACAGACCGATACTCCAAGAACCTGTTTTCCTTTTAAAACGGTAAGCCTCAAAAAGATTCAACACCCCAAGCAAAACAAGATAGGCAGTGATCAGATAACCGATAAAATGAAAAACAGCAGAAGGGTTTAGCACAATCGCAATCCCAGAAATAATATAAACAGCAGCTCTTAATAAGGCATATTTTTGAATATTTTGTTTAATCGTCTCAAACATATAAGAAAACCTCCTTTGACTTATTTTAACGTGAACTAGTCATTTTACCAAATCAAACGTTACAAAATGAGTGAAGGAAAAGAGCTTCTTAAGAAAGATCATTTTCTGAGGATCTTTTCCATTTTTTTGCCTTTTGCTAGCTCATCGATCATTTTATCTAAATAACGAATTTCTTTCATCAAGTTATCCTCGATGTTTTCTACTCGCACACCACAAACAACACCTGTAATCAAAGAACGAGAAGGATTGGGGGCAGGGGCTTCCGCAAAAAATTGTTCGAAAGTCACTTGTTTTTGTAGTTGCTCTTCTAGTTCTGTTTGGGAATAACCTGTCAGCCAGCAAATGATTTCATCTACTTCCTCTTTTGTAAGATCTTTTCTCTCTGCTTTTGCTACATACATAGGGTAAACGCTTGCAAAACTTGTCTTAAAAATACGATTTTGCGCCATAATCAGTCACCTTTCTTCTCTCAAACTATTTACTACTTATAGTATATAAGAAAAAGAGAAGAAAAAGTGATTATTCAAAAAAAAAGACAAGAAGGATTGTGACAAAATTCTTATCACAATCCTTTTTTCGAATAAACGGTGTTCTCATGCCTACTCCTCAGCCACAAGTCACAATATTCAACAAACATGAGAAACTGTTTATTGAAATTGCTCCTTGTGACTCGGAGCTGAACGGCAGGCTCACAACCTCTTGGTAAACAAGCTTGCATCTACTGGAATAAGTCCAACCAAACGAAAAATAGGAGGAGCTATTTTTGTTTGGCTGTTCTTATTACTTGATGCAGACCAGCTTTTTCACGACCTTTTAAAATTACATATTTTGCCATAAAACTTGCATTTGATCCAAGATGTCGATGACATCTTTTGTCAAGAAGAGAGAACGATTTGGCAAGTCACCTTCGATCATGTGTACCATATTGTTTATTTCGTAATTCATGGCTTCAGAAGTACTTCCGCTTTCGATGAATTCCTTCGTACCGTCTGTAAATAGGATCTCCGCACGATCCGCACGGGGATAATCAGCAATCGTCACATAGCCGTTTTCAAAGGCAACGATCCCGACTTTTGGCATTTTTGCCTGAAAAGTCAAGCTGACAGCAGCAAGTTCATTTTCTTTGTTGCGCAAAATAGTGACTGATTGCTCGTCTACGCCTGTTTCAAAAGGGACCATTGTAGAGGCAACTACTTCAGGCTGAGAACTCAAAAAGAAACGAGCAAAAGATACCGCATACGTACCGATATCCAATAGAGCTCCACCAGCTAATTCAGGATTGAAGAATCGGTTTTCTGGATCTGGTTCCTTATAACTGCCGAAAGGTGCTTGGATCATTTTTAAAGCCCCTAGTTTTCCTGTATCCATTATTGAACGTAATTGCTGATAAAGCGGCATGTTGAAGATAGTCATGGCTTCTGCTAAAATCAGATTCTTTTCTTCTGCTAAACGCATAGCGTCAGCTAGTTCTTTTTTGTTCATCGTGATAGCTTTTTCGCATAAGACGTGTTTGCCTGCTTCCAATGCTGCCAAGATATGGTCGATATGCTGTTTATTTGGTACAGCAATGTATATGATGTCGATTTCAGCATCGTCTAACATTTCTTGATAGCTTCCGTAAGCTTTTGGAATATTGTAATGGTGTGCGAATTTTTCCGCTTTTTCTGAAGTTCTGGAAGCAACCGCTGTTAGTTCACTTGTCTCTTGATTGAAGCTTTCGGCAAACTCATGTGCGATGGTACCGAGACCCACGATTCCCCATTGATATTTTTTCATCTGAAAATGCTCCTTCATAGTTAGATTGAGATTCTTTTCTGTCTATTATTATAACAAAAATCACGAAGAATGAAGGGGAGAGGACTTGAAACATTAAAAAAAATGAAAGCAGCGATTTAACAGGTGCTTTTTGACTAAAACTTAAGTAGAATAGTTAAAAGGAGGGGATAAACGTGCATCAAGTATATATTGATCTTATTATGAGTGTATTATTGGAACAGTTTGAAACTGAAAAAAATTTTTTAGATGAATACTTGCTGATCAGCCCAGAACAATGGCAAAAATGGAAAGATGGCGAGAAAAATTTGCCTTCTGAAGCGATGCAGAAAGTAAAAAATCTTTTCACTGATTATGAATGGATGCTTACGCAAAAGATTTTGCGTCAAACGATTATTTTTCCCGAGAAACGAAATATTGCTGTTGCAGAGTATAAACAAATTAAAACACGTATCGCGCAAAAATGGCTAAGCAGCAAAGCAGCAAAAGTCGAGCTGATCCCTTTGAAAAACAATCAGCAGGCTGGTAGATACCTTGACTTGAAAGTAAGTATTCAATATGATGAATGGGGCTATGATGATATTTTGAATTTTCGTTTGCCAGCAGATGTTCAAAAACAGATTGAAGGAGAAAAAATCGAACTTCTTGATTGGGTGAATGAAAATCTGGAAGAAACTTACGTTCATGATACGAACGGGGAACGTGAAGAACAACGAAAGGATTTTTCAAGTGAATAAATTTTTAGGATTTGGAGCAGTTGTGATTATGATCGCAGCAATGGGCTATGTTATTTTTAGCGATGATGACGCGCATGTTCAAGCCGGCAATCAAACGGTCGAACGAACAAGCACCAAAACAACTGCTAGTAAAGAAAAGAACAGTCAAACAACAAGCAGCAAGGCAAAGGACAAAGAAACACAAGATCGTACATCCAAACAATTGCCAGATGTTAAAACAGACGATTGGCAACTAGTTTTGGTTGGTCCAGATCACAAATTAGAAAAAGAAATCGATGAGTCTACTCAATTGGCATCATTGAGTAATGGATATTTGATCGACAAACGCATTGCTCCGGAATATGAAGCATTTGCTAAGGCTGCCGAAGCAGCTGGGTTTCCGTTAGTTATGGTCTCAGCTTACCGGTCTGTATCATCCCAACAACAAGTTTTCGAACAAAATGTCCAAGATGTGATGAGTCGTCAAGGTGTATCAGAAGAGGAGGCGACAAAAATCACTAAAGAAACGATTACGGAGCCAGGATACAGCGAACACCACACAGGTCTGGCAGTCGATGTCGTCGATCAAAACTGGTACAACAGTTATCCTTCTACTGTATTGGATGCAAGTTACGGAGATCAGCCTGGAGCTAAATGGATCGCAGATAATGCTGCCCAGTATGGATTTATCGTTCGTTATCCAAAAGGACGCGAAGATATAACTAAAATCACATATGAACCTTGGCACTTACGTTATGTCGGTAAAGAAAATGCTGAGTATATCACCAAACACCAATTGACGCTAGAAGAATATCTGAATGAATTAAATGAAAAGTAGGAATTGATCATGGCGAAAAAAAAGTGGAAAAAGCAAAAGCGCAAGAACATCCGTTGGCCAGCAGTGGTTGCCGGTGTAGTAGTGATACTCCTAGCCTTTGTTTTTTCCTTGAAGAATCTGTCTTCTCCTTTTACTGATAATCAGCAAGAAAATGAAGCGCAATCCCATCAGCAATTTATTGAACGGCTTGTTCCACATGCCCAAGAACTACAAGATGGTTATGGAGTGCTTCCTAGTATCATTTTAGGACAAGCTATATTAGAATCGAATTGGGGAAAAAGTACCTTGGCTAGCAAATACAATAATCTTTTCGGGATCAAGGCTTATGGGGATCAGAAGAAAGTAAGCCTGGAAACAAAGGAATTTGTTAATGAAGAATGGATAACTATCCAAGGAGACTTCAAAGTGTATGATTCATGGGAACAGTCCATGGATGACCATACACAACTGTTCGTCCAAGGAGTAGATTGGAATCCTGCACTGTATGAAAAAGTGATTACGGCCACCAATTATCAGGAAGCAGCACAAGCATTGCAAGAGGCAGGTTATGCGACAGACCCCGGTTATGCGCAAAAAATCATCCAGGTCATCGAGACGTACCAGTTGAATCAGTATGACCGGAGATAGCAAAGGAGAAGTGGCTGATGGCAGAACAATTTACGCCGGAAATCATGACGGAATTGAGAAAAGATATCGTAAGAGTACCGGAAATCATTTTAGAAGCAAGCGGGATCAAGATATTTGGAAAATTGATTCGTTCGATCATCTTTACTACGGATATCGCAATCATACGAAATACAAATGCAAATGCAGTAATTGCTGTGTATCCTTTTACACCACATCCAGCAATTACTAAAAGTATCATTGAGGCAGCTGATATTCCAGTTTTTTCCGGTGTAGGAGGCGGATTGACACAAGGTGCTCGTTCTTCTTACATGAGCATGTTTGCAGAAGCGCAAGGTTCTTTAGGGGTTGTTTTGAATGGTCCTACGCCTTTAGAGACAGTGAAAGAAGTTTGTCGAGTAGTTGATATCCCAGTTATCAGTACGGTAACATCGAAATATACGGAAATTGATGAAAAGTTAGCAGCTGGTATTTCGATTATCAATATCAGTGCGGGAAAAGAAACTGTAGAAGCAGTACGTCATTTTCGTAAAAAGTATCCTGAACTTCCTATCATTGCGACAGGCGGTCCAACGGAAGAAAGTATTGCTGAGACCATTCAAGCAGGAGCAAATGCCATCACGTATACGCCGCCAAGTAGCGGAGAGCTTTTTAGTCGTAAAATGGAAAAATATCGGGAAACTGAGAAAAAGAATCATGAATAACAGGTGAGAATCAAAAGACGAGGAAGAGCAGATAGTGGCTCTTCCTCGTCTTTTGTACTCCAGTACTATTTGTTCAGAATTCAAAAAAAGAGAAATTTTTTTGTTTTTTTATCTGTAATGTACATAAGAATAGTTAAAATCTTTTGTTATTATTAGCATTCTAACAAAAAAATGTCTTGATTTATTGAAGCGCTTTCTATAGAATGAAAAACGAATAAAAACTAAAAAAGGCACCCGGCAATTTAGTAGCAGCTAAATCACCGGGGCTTGAAAAGTCAGCGGGAACTGACCAATCAAGTTGCCATAGTCAATGCTTGTGCATCAACGTGTATATTGTACCTAATTTCATACAGAATTACTAGTTATTTTTTCTGATTTTTTAGGGAATAATATACGCAGAGTGGCACGCTTATTTAGCTATGTCAAGGATATTGGACGGTTGTCTGATATCCTTTTTCTTTGCGCAATTATCCTCCCATCATTGAAGCAAGAAGCATTTGTAGCAATGGAAAAAAATCAGCACTATCTAATTTTCCTTGAAAGTATTGAGTTGTTCATCCTAGGCAGAACAAAAAGGCAAGCCTTGGTTTTTATTCGCCTTTAAAAAAGAGGATTTTATAAATATACACTGTATAAGAATACAGTATATTGAAAAATGTCAATGGAAGTAGAGGTGTAGGAAATGAAGAAAAAAATGAGAATCATCTTAGCATTAAGTGTTATATTATTATTCTTGACGGCTTGTGGGCAAGAAGAGGACGACGAAAAAATTACGTTGAACATGGCTTGGTGGGGTTCACAAGTTCGACACGATGCAACGGTAAAAGTAATCGAGCTTTACGAAGAAAAAAATCCTCATGTGACGATCGAGTATGAATTCTATGATTATGAAGGATATTACACAAAATTAGGTACGCTAGCAGCATCAAATGATATCTGGGATATTTTTCAATTAAATAATCAATTTCCTCAATACATCAATCAGATTGAACCATTAGATGAATATGTGGAAAAAGGGATAATTGATGTTTCTAATGCGGATGAATCCTATTTGGCAACGACGATTTACGACGGGCAATTAGTTGGACTGTCCAACGGGGTGAACTCGTTTGCGATTGCTTACAATAAAAATATATTTGAACAATTAGGTATCCCTGAACCTGCTTCCAATTGGACATGGGAAGAATTTGAACAAATCAGCTATCAAATTACTGAAGAATTAGGGATTTATGCTATTTCAAGGTTCGAAGATTTTATAGCTGGCTGTATTATTCAAATACCGCAAGTTGAGAAAGGATTGAATTTTTATAATCAGGAGGATTTATCTAACAGTTTGGGATTCGAAAATCCGGATTATTTAACAGATTTTTTCCAGCTGCGTAAAAATCTGGTAGACAAAGGTGCCCATCCAGAACCGGGTGGTGGAGCTGCAAGTACGACAGATCTGTCTTTTCAGGCAGTTAGAGATAGCGAAGCAGCGATGGTTTTTCTATCAAGTAACCAGTTGACAGAAATTTTGTCAGGCGCTCCTGAAGATATGGAAATTCGATTGATTAATCCTCCTCGCAGAAAAGCAGATGGAGAATCTGGTATTCCATTACGTTCTTCGCAAATGCTGAGTATGGCAAAAAATTCAGCACACAAAGAAGAAGCGGCTAAATTTATTGATTTCTTCCAAAACAGTGAAGAAGCCAATGAGATTTTAAAAGGAGAACGCGGTGTACCAATCATGTCCAATATTCGAGAACAACTCGCTCAGACAGATGATACAACTTTACAAGCGACATTCGACTATTTAGAAATGATATCCGATATGGACAACGGTGAAGTAAATGTTTTTGATAGCGCTTTAAATCCAGAAATCCAAGATCAATACAATCTTTTAGTAGAAAAAGTTATCTATGAAGAAATGACGGCAGAAGAAGCAGCAGAGAGTTTTTATGAGTTTGCTTCAAACGTTCTGGAATAGTAACAGGAGGAAAGCATGAAAAAAGAAAAACTAAAACGATTCATGAATCAAGATAACGTGGTCGGTTACGTATTTGCTTCTCCATTTATTCTAGGATTTCTATTGATAACGGTAATACCGATGATCTTGTCTCTTTATTATTCGTTTACCGATTATCGGCTGGGGAATCCAGTCTCATGGATCGGCTTGGATAATTATATAAAAATGCTAAGTGATGCTCGTTTTTTGAACTCCATCCGAGTCACTTTTCTCTATGTATTCGCCTCTGTGCCTGTGAAACTGATCTTTGGTCTATTGATTGCTTATCTTTTAACGAGAAATATCAAAGGGACGACTTTCTTTCGTTCTTTGTATTATGTACCTAGTTTGATTGGCGGCAGTATTTCTATTGCTCTAGTGTGGCGAGAATTATTTTCTAAAAATGGATTAGTGAATATTTTTCTAGAACGCCTAGGCGCACCAGCACTTTCCTGGTTTGGCGATCAAAAATTGGTCATGATCCCTCTTGTTTTGATGTCTGCTTGGCAATTCGGTTCGGCAATGATCATCTTTGCTGCAGGTATCAAAGAGATCCCAGCCTCGTATTATGAAGCGGCAGAGATCGATGGAGCGAATAAATGGCAGTCGTTTTACAAGATCACGCTACCTCTTCTTTCGCCAATCATTTTGTATAACTTAGTCATGCAGACGATTGCAGCGTTTATGACTTTCACGCAAGCGTTCATCATTACCCAAGGTGGTCCGAATGATGCCACGAACTTTTATGCTCTTTATGTGTATAACCAAGCATTCTCTTTTAATTCTATGGGGTATGCTAGTGCTATTTCGTGGATCATGCTGTTGATCATGGGTGCTGTCACCTTTCTGATTTTTAAATCATCAAAAAAATGGGTCGTTGTGTGAACGGGGGGAGGAAAAAATGAATAAAACAGTAATGAAATGGTTCCAGTACGGGTTTATTTTGCTATTAGGTCTAGTCATGATTTATCCAGTCTTGTGGATGATTGCAGGTTCTTTTAAAACGGATCAAGAGATTCTGAGTGGTTCACTGAATTTGACTCCAGAAACTTTTCGATGGGAAAATTACGCAGAAGGATGGGCAGGTTTTGCTGGAATCTCATTTTTCACGTTCTTTAAGAATTCGTTTGTCATTTCTGCGGTATCAACGATTGGGACAGTGCTGAGCTCGACTTGTATTGCTTACGCATTATCGAGGATCGATTTCAAAGGAAAAAGGTTTTGGTTCGTCGTCATGTTAGTAACGATGATGATTCCTGCACAAGTGATTTTGATTCCGCAGTTTATTATTTACAATCGGCTAAATTTGGTTGGTACGTATGTGCCGCTGATTTTACCGCACTTTTTTGGACAAGCATTTTTTATTTATCAGATCATGCAATTCATGGTCGGCATCCCTAAAGAGTTAGATGAATCTGCGATTATTGACGGATGCAGCAAATATAGTGTCTTTACCAAAATTATTTTTCCTTTGCTAAAACCTTCGATCATCACCACGATCATTATCCAGTTTTATTGGAAATGGGATGATTTTATGGGACCGCTGATCTATTTGAACAAGCCGAGATCTTATACCGTATCGATTGCCATCAAATTATTTGCAGATGCTGGATCTAGCACGACTTACGCCAGTATGTTTGCGATGTCTACGCTGTCTCTGCTGCCGGTTTTTTTGATTTTCTTATTCTTCAATAAATATCTCGTCCAAGGAATCAGTACAAGCGGCTTGAAAGGCTGAAGATGAAAAAGCCAATAGAGGAGATGTTTCTTTACAAGATCAACTACTATTTCTGTCGGATTTTTTTAACCAGTCTTATCAGTCATGGTCTTTTCGCTTTTTTCCTAGGATGTTTTTTCACTTTAGGATTAACGCTTTCTGCCCATGTTGTCTATCTGATTTATTTTTTGATGATGTATCCTGCTTATTATCTATCTGCCCATTATTTGGCGGAAAGGAAGGTAGGTTGGCGGAAAGAAAAAATCAAAAGGTCATGTTTCATTGTTGCGTTGTTTCAGCTGTTCGTTCTTATTTTTGCAGCTGATTGGTATTTGTTCATAGAAAAGGCTGATGCTTGGTATCTGATTCCTTTTCTATTGTGTCTGTTGCTTTTTGTATCCCATGGTTTTTTTAGTACGCTAATTGATGTCTGCAAAGAAGAAAAAGCAGATAGTCTTATTTATTTGATCAAAAGAAATATCTGGCTGTTGTCAAAAAACGTCAAAGGGTTTCTGTGGTATTTTTGTCTTTTGTATGGGCTGTTTTGGTGTATACAATATGATCTGTTACTTACTGCATTGTTGTATCCCGGACTGCCGTTTGTCACAGCCTGCTGGTTAAAAGAAAAGGAGAATGAGTTCAAATGAAGAAAAAATATGTACAAGTCGGTCTTGGCGGAAGAGCGCGCTTTTTTTATGAGGCAATTGCCTCTATGTATCATCGAACTTGTGAACTGGTCGGTTTTTGTGATGTGTCTCAAACAAGAATGGATTATGCAAATCGAGTACTTGTGAATAAGTATGGACAGAAGAAAGTAAAGACATGTATGCCATCGCAATTTGAACAGCTACTGGATGATGTACGGCCAGATGAAGTCATTATCACGTCAGTAGATCGAACGCATCATGATTATATCATTCGTGCAATGAGAAAAGGGTATGATGTTATTTGCGAAAAACCTCTGACTATTGATGAGGAAAAAGCGCAAGAAATAATAACTGTCCAAAAACAAACGGGAAGGAATCTGCGAGTCACTTTCAATTATCGTTATGCGCCATATCACACTAAGATAAAGGAACTGCTGGAAAAAGACATAATCGGCGATGTTTTCTCTATCCACTTTGAATGGTTGCTGAATACGCAGCACGGGGCAGATTATTTCAGAAGATGGCATCGAAATAAACACAATAGTGGCGGACTTCTCGTGCACAAATCTACCCATCATTTTGATCTGGTGAACTTTTGGTTGAGTAGCCAGCCAAAAAAGGTATTCGCTTTTGGTGGATTGAATTTTTATGGAATGCATAATGCGGAAAAACGCGGAGTAGAAACATTTTACAGTCGATGCTATGGAAGCGAACTAGCCAAAAATGATCCATTTGCTATAGATCTATCAGCCAATGAGGAATTACGAGAAATGTATTTGGAAGCAGAAGAAGACAGCGGATACATTCGTGATCGCAGTGTATTTTCTGATGATATTTCTATTGAAGATACGTTAGAAGTGACGGTCAAATACGAGACCGGTACGATATTGACGTATTCGCTAAATGCGTATATGCCGTGGGAAGGATTCAATGTTTCTTTTAATGGCAGCAAAGGACGGATCGAAATGAAAGTGATCGAAAAGTCCTATATCAACGCTGGTGGAGATAAAAAAGATGAGGGAGCAGCCGTTCTTCAGTCCATCCAGGTCTATCCGATGTTCGGTAAACCCTATGAGGTAATCGTTGAACAAGAAGCAGGTGGACATGGCGGAGGAGATCCACGTTTGTTGGATGATCTATTTGGCGAAGTAAAGGAAGAAGATCCGTGGAATCGAGCAGCAACTCACGTAGATGGTATCCTGTCGATTTTGACAGGAATCGCAGCGAATCACTCTATTGCTTCAGGAAAAGCAGTGGCGATTGACGAACTTGTCAACTTCAAGGAATAAGAAGGAATTTACGAAAATTATTTCCTGTACGTTATAAATCTGTGCGCTATTGCCGTAGATTGTCTTTGGAACACTATTTATTCGAAAAAGGGGTTGTGACACGTTTTTTTCACAATCCTTTTTGTGTGAAATAGAATTTTTGGATAAGTGAAAATAAAAACAACTATTTAAACCCGAACAAAAAAGAGTAATGCATTAAAAAACATTAGATTTTACAAAAAAATAAGTAAACCACGTTGTCAGTTTCAGAAAGTAGTGTTAGACTATTTTCAATATTTGAAACAACATTCTTTATTCAAATATGTCAAACTGCCTTCACGTGCAAAACAGTTGCAAGAAAATGATTTTACACTATTATTAGTTTTACATACCTACTTATATATCGTCATAATATGGATGACAGTTTCTAGCCAGTACCGTAAATGCTGGACTATAAGTAAAAGATTGGCTATTTCACCCTTCTTTTCTTATGATAAAGTGGAGGGTGTTTTTCTTTAACAGAAACATAGTAGGTTTTTGCACAAAAGCGGTTTTTTGGTATTAATAAATGATAAAGGAGCAAATAAAGTGAAAGAATTAGTTGAACGTATTCAAAAAGACGGACGTATATTAGGCGAGGGCGTACTAAAAGTCGACAGTTTCGTCACTCACCAAGTAGACCCTGTATTGATGGAACAAATGGGGCAACGGTTTGCAGAAGTATTTAAAGAACAAGGAATCACGAAAGTTGTGACCATTGAAGCTTCTGGGATCGCACCAGCTTTATTTGCTGCAAAAGAATTAGGTGTTCCAATGATCTTCGCCAGAAAAGCCAAAAGCTTGACGATGGATGAAGAATTATTGACGGCTTCTGTTTATTCTTTTACGAAACAAGTGACAAGTACGATTTCTATTTCTCGTAAATTCTTGTCTTCAGAAGATAAAGTATTGATTATTGACGATTTCTTGGCAAACGGACAAGCGGCAAAAGGATTGATTGAATTATGCCAGCAAGCTGGAGCTCAAGTAGAAGGAATTGGGATCGTCATTGAAAAGTCTTTCCAAGATGGACGTCAGTTGCTTGAAGAAATGGGATTGAGAGTCGTTTCTCTTGCACGTATCGCTTCCTTGACGAATGGACAAGTTGAGTTTCTTGAGGAGGACGCATAATCGTGGAAAAAGAAACACAAAATGGAAAAGCCGCGGTTTTAGGGCTGCAGCATCTGTTAGCGATGTATGCAGGAGCAGTAGCGGTGCCTCTTTTGATCGGTACAGGACTAGGCTTTAATCAAGAACAGATGACTTACTTGATTTCAATTGATATCTTTATGTGTGGATTAGCAACATTATTGCAATTGACCGTTAACCGATTTTTCGGAATTGGCTTGCCTGTTGTTTTAGGATGTGCGATCCAAGCAGTAGCTCCGCTGATCTTGATCGGAACTAATGAAGGAGTAGGAGCTATTTATGGATCTATTATCGCTTCAGGTATCTTTGTTGTGTTAGTTTCAGGTATCTTTTCTAAAATCAAGAAATTATTCCCGCCTTTAGTAACAGGAACGGTTATCACCGTTATTGGTTTGACATTGATTCCAGTAGCAATTGAAAAAATGGGTGGCGGTAATGCAACAGCGGCTGATTTTGGTGACAAAACAAATCTACTACTTGCATTTGTGACGATTCTCCTCATTGTAGGTGTGCAAATGTTGGCAAAAGGATTCATTCGTTCCATCGCGGTATTGATTGGTTTAGTCGGTGGAAGCATCTTAGCTGCTTTCATGGGAATGATCGATCTGAGTGCGATTGGAGATGCACCATTGTTCCATGTCCCACAACCCTTTTATTTTGGTAAGCCAACTTTTGATGTATGGTCGATTTTACTGATGATCATCATTTCTATGGTCAGTATGGTAGAATCAACGGGTGTATATTTTGCGCTTGGGGACATTACTGGAAAGAATGTTGGAGAAGAAGAATTGAAAAAAGGATATCGTGCAGAAGGACTTGCCGTTATCTTAGGCGGTATTTTCAATACATTCCCTTACACAGGCTTTTCTCAAAATGTCGGATTGGTTCAACTTTCGGGAATCAAAACGAGAAAACCTATTTACTTCTCTGCGTTCTTCTTGATTGTTTTAGGATTATTCCCTAAAATCGGTGCGTTAGCACAAATCATTCCTGAGCCGGTACTTGGTGGAGGAATGTTAGTCATGTTCGGGATGGTGGCAGTCCAAGGAATCCGTATGCTGTTGGAAGTTGATTTCAGTAATGATAAAAATCTATTGATTGTTGCTGTTTCTGTTGGATTTGGGCTAGGTTTCAATATTACGCCGACACTATTCAGTCAAATGCCTCAAACATTGCAAATGTTCACTGGCAATGGCATCGTAATGAGTAGTATTACGGCTATCATATTGAATCTGATCTTTAATGGTTTAAAAAAAGATGAAGAAATAGTAGAAGAAGCCTTCAAAAAATAATGAAGTAAAAGAAAAGTTGCGAAACCAGCGTTTTGAGTGAATATCGAGGGTCAGCTGTTTGAATACCATTTATACTAAAACATACTAAGATTAGAGGGGAACATCAT
>NZ_KV833968.1:150563-198004 GCF_001837725.1 Enterococcus sp. HMSC072F02 | reverse complement strand
ATCTGTCTTTTATACAATCTTTATAGTTCAAGTGTGCATCAGATAATCGAATGCTCCTAAAGCTGCAGTAGCTCCTGAACCCATTGAAACGATGATTTGTTTGTATGGACTATCTGTACAATCACCAGCTGCGAAAACGCCGGGGATATTCGTTGCGCCATTTTTCTCGGTCACTATTTCATTTCTTGGATTCATTTCGATCGTTCCATCTAGCCAATCCGTATTAGGGAGTAAGCCGACTAGAATGAATACTCCTGAAACAGCTAGTGTATG
This sequence comes from Enterococcus sp. HMSC072F02, assembly GCF_001837725.1. Classification (NCBI taxonomy): domain Bacteria; kingdom Bacillati; phylum Bacillota; class Bacilli; order Lactobacillales; family Enterococcaceae; genus Enterococcus; species Enterococcus sp. HMSC072F02. Next base: position 197,731 of record NZ_KV833968.1, on the reverse strand, counting down.
CATCTCCATCGTACGGCGATCGATATAGGAGAGAGATTCTACCTGATTCGTACCGCTGATTTCTTTCGTCGCTGCATGTTTGATAACAGTGACATTCGCAAGAGAGACTAGTTTATCCTGTAAGATTTGATCTGCTTTTAATTCTGGTAAGAATTCTAGAACATATACATGTTTTGCTAACCCAGCCAAATCGATTGCTGCTTCAACACCAGAATTACCACCGCCGATAACAGCAATCTCTTTTCCTTTAAATAGAGGACCGTCACAGTGTGGACAATAAGCAATTCCTTTATTTTTAAACTCTTTTTCGCCCGGTACATTGATAGAACGCCAGTGCGCACCTGTCGCAATAATTGCAGTTTTTGCTTGAAGTGATATACCGTTAGCCAAGCCGATATTGATAAAATCTTGCTCTTTATTTAAGGAAACAGCCTCTTGATTGATCATAATATCGATAGGGTAACTACGCACATGATTTTCTACTTGCTGCATTAATTTTGGCCCTTCTGTGTAAGGGGTACCAATCATGTTTTCAATTCCCAGTGTTTCAACGACTTGTCCACCGAAGGAGTCAGCAACAATCCCTGTGCGGATTCCTTTACGTGCTGCATAGATAGCTGCACTACTAGCTGCTGGTCCGCCACCGACCACTAATACATCATAAGGTTTTTTTTCAAATAATTCTTCTTCAACCAAAGGACCAGTGATTTTTTCAACGATTTGTTCGATCGTCATGCGTCCGCTACTAAATTCTTCACCATTTAAAAACACTGTTGGCACTGCCATGATTTGTTTATCATCAATTTCTTTTTGGAACATACCGCCTTCAATCATCGTATGAGTAATATTTGGATTTAATACAGCTAATATATTCAATGCCTGTACAACGTCCGGGCAATTGTGACAAGTCAAGCTAACATAACTGTCAAAATGCAGCTTTTGTTTGATTTGTTTGATTTTGAGACTCAAAGACTCACTGATTTTTGGTGCCCGTCCACTAATTTGTAACAGTGCTAGTAAAAAAGAAGCAAATTCATGACCGAGGGGGATACCAGCAAAAATAATTCCACTTTCTTTGCCAAGAGGGCTGATAGAAAAACTAGGTGTCCGCATCAACTCTTTTTTTTCCCGAGAGATTTTAGGAGACATTTCTGATATTTCCTTCGTAAATTCTGCTAATTTTTGACTATTTTCACTAGTATCCAAACTAACAGAAAAAACAATAGGAGATTCAATCAGTGCTAAATATTGTTCGAGGTTTTGTTTAGTTTCTTTATCTAACATGTCGACCACCTAAATTTTTCCAACAAGATCAAAACTTGGTTTCAATGTTTCGCCACTTTCTTTCCATTTTGCCGGACAAACTTCACCTGGGTGGGTACGTACATATTGAGCAGCCCGTATCTTATCAATCAGTGCACTAGCATCACGGCCAATTCCATCTGCATTGATTTCCATAGCTTGAACGATGCCGTCTGGATCAATAATAAATGTTCCTCGTTGAGCTAATCCTTGTTCTTCATCCAACACATCAAAAATACGAGAAATCCGATGCGAAGGATCGCCAATCATCGTGTATTCAATTTTACCGATAGCATCTGATGTATCATGCCATGCTTTGTGAGTAAAATGGGTATCTGTAGAGCAAGAAAAGACTTCAACACCCAAAGATTTCAAGGTGCTGTATTGTTCTTGTAAGTCTTCTAGTTCAGTGGGGCAAACAAAAGTGAAATCTGCTGGGTAGAAACATAGGATGCTCCAATTCCCCATAAGGTCTTTCTCGCTAATTTCTAAAAATTCTCCTTGATGATAAGCTTGAGCGTTAAATTCTTCTATTTTTTTCCCAATCAATGACATAGTAAAACCTCCAATAATAATTATTTATTTATAATGATTGTAATTTAGTTGGAGTTAGAAAGTCAATGAATATTTTGTTATTTAATAAAGATTACTCAAAAACGCTGGTTAATTATAAAATGGAAGAGGCATAAGAAAATACAACTACTTGAAATACTCAGGATAACGTTGAGTGACAGTTTCTTGTTCTTTCAGCATCATGTGCAAGTGCAATCCCGTTTGAAAACGAGCTTCTTCTGGTTTTTTATCGACTAATGCTCTGAATAAATCTTCATGTTGTTCCATGATCGTTTCCCATGGAAGCCCTTGTATGGTCACTCTTAACCAACGAAAACGTTCTAAATGGGTATTGTGGTCATCTAACCAGTTCCAAACTTCTTTTCTGCCGGCAATTTCGAAACAAGCTTCATGAAATAAATTATCTGCACGAAAAAACGCACGTTCATCCTTTATTTGGGCTGCTTTTTCTTGTTCTTTTAAAATCGTTTCTAACACTATTCGTGTTTGATGGTCCAATTTGGAACAGCATTCAATCATGATTTGCTGTTCTAATTGTTCTCGAACAAATCGAGCATTTTCTGCAGAATAGAGATTGATTCTTGAAACATACGTACCACTTTGAGGAACTGTGTACACGAGTTCTTGCTGACGTAGTTGAATCAATGCTTCGCGAATGGGGGTCCGGCCGATAGAAAGATGTTCCTCCAGCGCTTTTTCAGATATTTTTCTTCCAGGTTCTAGGTCCGCATAGATGATTTGTTTACGAATCGCTTGGTAAGCTTGAGATTGCAAGCTACTTTTCATTTTTATACCTCCAAAATCATTTCTATGAACGTAGTATAACAGAAGAGATCTGAAAAACAATCTGATATGTCACTTTAACTCGTAGATTTGTACAAATAGTAAAATTTTGATTGACATAGCGGTTTTTATTGCATAAAATTCATTTGAAGACAAAAACTGATATGTTAGTTTAGGAGGGGAAAAATGATTGATTTAAACAACTGGGAGAACTTTATTCCTGAATTATCTCAAAAAGAAGTAGAAATACCTCATTTTGACCGTGCATCATTAAGAGAAACTGGACAAAGAAATCCTGTCTGGATCCATTTTGGTGGCGGAAATCTTTATCGAGGATTTCATGCAGAAATCGCTCAATGTTTAGCGGATCAAGGCGAATTGCCCACTGGTGTCATTGTTTGTGAAACATTCGATGAAGAAATAATTGAAAAGGCTTACCGAGTTTTTGATGATTTGATTCTTGAAGTGGTCATGCCAAGCAGTGGAAAATTTATCAAACGTGTATTAGCTGCGACAGCTGACAGTCTGTATTGTCATCCAGATTGTTCGGAACACTTTGCTAAGATGATTGGTCACTTTGAAAATCCGAGTTTACAATTAGTTACTTTTGCTATTACTGAAAAAGGTTATCGATTGAAAGATACAAGTAATAAATATATAGGACCGATTGCAGTTGATATAAAAAATGGTCCGAAAAAGCCATCACATACGATGAGTATTCTTGCTGCACTACTTTATAGACGGTTTTTATCGGGAGCTTGGCCGATTGCACTTGTCTCTACAGATAATTTTTCACAAAACGGCAGTCAATTACGTACTTCGTTGCTAGCGATCGCAAAAGAATGGCAAAAGGAAGGTTATGTACCAGAAACATTTATCCAATACTTATCGAATGAAGAAATCGTTGCGTTTCCATGGACAATGATTGATCGTATCACTCCGAATCCTTCCATATCAGTTAGCAGAATGTTGGCAGAAGAAGGCTTTTTAAATATGTCGATCTTGCAAACCGCAAAGGGAACCAATATTGCGCCATTCGTCAATACAGAAGATATCCATTATTTAATCATGGAAGATCATTTTCCAAACGGACGTCCGAAATTCGAAAAAGCTGGAGTGTTCTTGACTGATCGTGCAACGGTAGATAAAGCAGATACGATGAAAGTGACGACTTGTCTTAATCCTTTGCATACGGCTTTAGCTATTATGGGTTGTTTACTGGGTTATAGGAGTATAGCTGAAGAGATGAAAGATCCAGATTTGTCACTGTTAGTTTCTGAAATCGGGTACAATGAAGGTCTTCCAGTCGTAGAATCGCCTGGAATCATTGATCCAAAGACCTTTCTTGAAGAAGTAGTCACTGTGCGATTTTCTAATCCAAATATTCCTGACATGCCTCAGCGAATCGCCACGGATACCTCTCAAAAGGTGGCGATTCGTTACGGTGAGACGATTAAAAAATATATGGAAATAGAAAATAAGGACCCGCAGACTCTTGTGTTCATCCCATTGATTCTCGCTGCTTGGCTTCGATACCTTATTGGCCTTGATGATCAAGGAAAACCATTCACACCGAGTCCAGATCCTTTGCTGGTGGAACTTCAGCACAGGCTTTCTGATATTCAATTGGGTACGCAAGATACCTCACATATCCAAGAGAAAATTGTTCCTATTTTGTCAAATAAAGAAATTTTTGGTGTAGATCTTTATCAAGCTGAGATTGGCAGAAAAATAGAAGGAATGTTCATCAAAATGTTGGCAGGACCCAATGCCGTACGAAAAACATTACAGAATTACTTACAAGAACATGGAGGAACTTTATAATGGAAATGACTTTTAGATGGTACGGTTCACAAGAGGAAAAGATTGCTTTAGATGAAATCAGACAAATACCTGCAGTCAAAGGTATTGTAGGCACATTGATGGATATACCAGTAGGAGAAGTGTGGCCTAGGGAACGGATCAAAGAATTAAAAGAAGAAATTGAGTCTCGTGGATTGACACTAAAGGTTATCGAAAGCGTCAATGTGCATGATGCCATTAAAATTGGTTTACCATCCCGTGAGCAGTATATCGAAAACTATAAGCAGACGATTCGAAACTTGGCAGAATATGGAATAGAAGTCATCTGCTATAATTTTATGCCTGTATTTGATTGGGTCAAATCTGATCTTGATTACCGCTTAGAAGATGGCTCATCTACGTTAGCTTTTATATCCGCTGATATTCCAGCTGATCCAAAAGAAATCGTCGAACGCATCGAACAGTCCAGCAATGAATTCGAGTTGCCGGGGTGGGAACCTGAACGCTTAGCTCATATCAAATCTTTGCTTGAAGCGTATGCATCAGTAGACGAAGAAAAACTTCGAGAAAATTTTGCTTATTTTCTTCAATCAATCATCCCGACATGTGAAGAGGTAGGGGTCAAAATGGCTGTACACCCAGATGACCCGCCGTACTCGATTTTTGGATTACCTCGAATCGTAAAGAATCGAGAAGACCTAGATTGGTTGTGCCGAGTAGTAGACAGTCCTTCTAACGGAATCACTCTTTGTACAGGAAGTATTGCAGAAGATCCAGAAAATGATGTGTATGAAATTTTAGCAGAATTTTGCCAAAGAGACCGGATCCCATTTGCTCACGTTCGAAATATCAAGTTTTTAGATAATCGAGATTTCTATGAGGCACCGCATAAATCAGAATACGGTTCATTAGACATGTACCGTATACTAAAAACAATGTATGACAACGGATTTGACGGATATATCCGCCCTGATCATGGCAGAATGATTTGGAATGAGACAGGAAGACCAGGATATGGCTTATATGATCGAGCATTAGGTGCGGTATATCTAAATTGATTATGGGAAGCAATTGAAAAAGGAAACGAACGTAAAGAAAACCAGTAAATAATTTATAATTTTATTATGTAAAAGAAAAAGATATTCAAATTTTTGTGACATAAATCCGTATGCTTTTCAACAGTATACGGATTTATGTCACTTCTTTGGTCTAGGAACTAGAGGTTATCTTGATTTTCTTTTTCCGATTGGTTCATAAGAGCCTCTTCTTTTAATTCAAAAATATATTCTGAAATCCTCATAATCACTTTTTTCCAATCTTCTGGTGTGATGATTCCCTTTAAAATATATATTTTTTTGATGTGGGAAGGCAACTGTTTCAAAGGGCAGTCACTGATAACGATGTTACAGTTCTCCATAAAATCGTTTTGTATTTTGATCGATTCATTTGAAAAAATTTGTTCTATCTTAACAATCAAATCTTTACTGATATAAAAATCACGCGTATAGTTCACACCAATCACGATCAGCGGTTGTTTTTTGTAACGATCATATAAATGTACTAGATCTTCGACCATCCATAGCACATTTTCTTTTTCTAAAATATCTGGCAGCATATGTTGATTTTGTTCTCTGAAATCCATGTAAAATCGTTCAATAGCTGTTTGGATTTCTTTCAATACGTTATGCTCTTGATAAAGCATAAAAGTAGGAAGGGGCGTATTTGGTTGATTGAAGTTAAGAAATCCATTATAAAGTTTATTTCGTGCGAACGCCAATGAGTAAAGAATCTTTTCTTTTTCAGGCATAAGCAAATCAAATACAGTACAAAAGGATTCCACCATTTTTCTTGAATAAAGAACATGAGGAACATTTGCTTTTCTTAAAAGTTCGTATTGCTCCAAACTTGTTTTTTCTGATTCGATTTTCGTGATAGAGAGCCGTACTAAAATATTCACTAGGATGCGTTGTTCGCGACAAATTGGCAGATTGGGACGCAAAATATCGACAGAGGGATCAATAAAAAAGTCAATATATTCATACTCATCAAACTCTCTTTGCACACCTTTTACAGAAGTAGCCGGAAAATTCTCTTTACATATTTTCAACAGCAAATATAATTTATCCATCATACCGCTATTCAGTCGGTCAAGTACCTCTTTTTTAAAAAAGTATTCATCATAAAAGCAACTACCTGTGGTTCTTCATCATAAAAATCTGTAGCAGTACTTGAAAAGATATTCCAATAAATATCTAATGCTGCATATTGGATTTGTACTTCTTTTCCAGAAAAGGACTTTCTTCCATTATTAGAAAAGGAGACAGACAAACCATACAATGCTAAAAATGCATTGATTTTTTTCATTTTCGTATACAGATAAGAGGCACTATAGTTCGTTTGCTGACTTAAACTGATAATCGAATTTGTCTGACAACTGAACAAAGAAGTCAAGATCTCATAACTGACCGATTCGTTGCAGTACCTTCCAAATAGACGATAGTAGCAATAAGCCGGATCAATTCCTTCAAAATTCAACTTCAAAAAAGGTTTTTGTTTATCAATATGCAATTCTGTTAGATTTAGACGCTCAAAATCTTGTTCTAATTCTTTGATGTATAATAGAAAATTTGATTCAGACATATGGAAATGATCTGCTAAATATTGTGTAGTAATAAAGAAACGATGTTCAGACAGGAAAAGAAAAATATCTAATTTTGTATTGCTTTTTTTCTTTAAAAGATACGTTTTTATCGCTTCTTGGGTTTGCATGAAGGGCGCTCCTTTTTACTTAGATTGTTAAAACTAGAAAATATTACTGTTTTTTTCATGAATCTAGACAAAAAGACAGTAAACATATAGGTACAATCTCTACTATCTTATTTCTTGCATACAAAAAAATCAAGGAGTGAGAGAGTTATGAGATATCCAACCATCTTAATCTCAACATTTACAGCCTTAAGCTTATCGCTTACTATAAATCAGACAGTGCATACAGAGGAGATAGGAACAGCAAATTGGGCAGAAACCAAATGGGCCAATGTTAATCGAATTACTTTCCAAGATGAATTTTCTTCCTTCAATTCAGGTGTCACAAAATTGAAAAAAGGACAAACAGCGACCATCAAAGCAACAGTTGATTATTCGGGAGACTTAGCACCGATACGACAATCAGCTGTTACATTTGAGAATGTTGACCCTGCTTTATTGATCAGTTACGACGAGAATACTTTGTCTATCCAACACAAGCAAGCAACATTTACTTTCACCGTCACATTAAATCAGGACTTGCTAAAACCAGCACTGTTTACTGTCAAAGTAGCAGATGGCTTACCGGACGATCTTCATTATTTGACGCCGTATAGTCAACGGCAGACAGTTGAGCAAGATTCAGCAATCGACTCAGGAGGAGGAGATCTTGTTGGGGAACCAACGGATAAACCAGAAAATGAAAACAAGCCTGATATACCGCCTACAGAAAATCCAGACGGAGAACAGCAACCGGAAATAGAATCTGGTGAAGAGCCTGATACAGAAATGAAGCCGGAGCCAGACAATGAATCAAAACCTGAAACAACTCCCGAAGAAAAACCAGGCACAGATAATGAAACCGAGAATCCAGAGAAACCAGATGTGACTCCAGAACCAGATACAGACTCTGGAAACGAAACAATATCGGAAACAATACCAGGCACAGATAACGAAACCGAGAATCCAGAGAAACCAGATGTGACTCCAGAACTAGATACAGACTCTAGCAACGAAGCAAGACCAGAAGAAAAACCAGACACGGATAATGAAACCGAGAATCCAGAAACACCAAATAGGGTTCCTGAAGAAAAGCCAGATGTGGTCCCAGAAATGCCAGAAAAAACACCTGAAACAAATATAACAGCAAAAGAGATAAGCACCCAAAAGGATGAAAAGAAAGAGAGTCAAAAAATAGATACAACCATTCAACAAATAAATAAAGAGAAGCAGAATACACACACAACGATTTGATAGCCCTCACCCAGCTGAGACTTTAAAAAGTAGCAAAGATACAATCCTTGCTAGTCCTGATACGAAAAATAAACAGCTGCCAAAATCCGGAGAAGCACAAAATAAAGTCATACTGTGGAGCGGAATCATTATATTAAGCATAACAATGATGTTTTCTGTAAAAAGATTTAAACAAAATAGATGACACTGACATTTGAAGAATGTCGGAGAACACATTTTTACAAACGAAAAAGTAATATTAATAAAACGACCCTGAATAACAGATTCTAAATCTGATATTTAGGGTCGTTCTAATTTTTATCTTTCTTCATTTTTAATTTAAAGGAGATCTGTTTCTCTTGGTGAATGATTCGGAATCTTTTTCACTTTCAGCACATCTAAAAAGAAGGTGAAAATCGGGATGCCGACAATCAATCCCCAAACGCCAAAGAATCGTTCACTAACAAGCAAGACCACGAATGTATAAAAAATCGGCAAGTCTGTTTTGCTAGACATTAATTTTGGGTTCAGTACATAAGATTCGATCAGATGCACAACCAAAATCGTCATCAGGATATAAACAACATCTCTGATTCCTCCTTGTGAATAAGCAATGAAAGATAGAGGAATACAAGAAATAATAACGCCTGCTACTGGGATCAGACTTAGAATGAATATCATAATTGCTAAGCTCAGCAGTTGGTGAAAGCCAAATGCGGCCAAGGCAATAGTTGTGAGCAGGGTGTTTAAAAGAGCAATAATAAATTGAGCTTCTAATACTAAACCAAATGTATTGACAAACTTATCGGCGAAATAATATAGATCTTGAAAGAACCAAGAAAACTCACTTTTTAGAAATAACCGTGAGAAAAAAATCGTTTTTTGCTTTTCAATCATAAAAAAGAAACTTAAGATGAACGACATAGCGAACGCCACTGCCAGTTTTCCTATATCTTGTAAATAGCCAAGCGCAATTGACGCGCCATTTTGAAGCTGTTCAAAGAAATCGTTCCGCTCGATATAATTGTGGATGTATTGTAAAACTGGATCTGCATCTTTTGGTTGATGCTCGTAAAAATCAATAACAGATTGGATCATATCGAATGTTTGATGAATAAGCATCGGGATATACTTTGTGAATGCCAGATAGATAAGATAAACGATCAATGTATAAATCATGATGGCTAAAATACCTGTAGGGATTCGGACAAATCGCTGAATGATTTGAACAAGGTGGATCATCAAGTAAGTAAAGATAAATGTGAGTAAAATGGTTGTAATCATACTTCTTACTAAGAAAAGTACAAAAATGACAGATAATAAAACAGTGAGGCGGCGTATTTTTTCATTCGCCAAAAAACGCTGATAAACGGACAATTTGACAACCTCCAAATAACAAAAATAAACACGTTATTCATTATATGATGGAATACGAAAATAAGAAAGGGAAAGAGCAAAAAGAAAAACCGCTAAATGACGTTATCTTATGAGTTGGTTTTCCTCATAAAATCGTTCATCTAGCAGTTTCAGCCCTTTTTCTGGTCTTGATGAAAATTATCTAGCATTTTTCGGGTCAGATGTTGCAGTGTATCCAATTCTTCCTGTTCAAGCGGAAGATAAGACTTGATCTTTTGTGGAATACCTTCTGCTTGTTTTTGCAACGCAACTCCTTGAGAAGTGAGCGTAACATTTACGATTCTTTCGTCATCCGTTTCACGCTGACGCTTGATATAATTTTTTTCTGCTAACTTCTTCAGTAAGGGGGTTAGCGTACCAGAATCCAGACACAAATCATTTCCTAGCTCTTTCACTGTAGTCTTTTTCTTTTCCCATAAAACTAGCATCACAAGATACTGGGTATAGGTAAGATCCAGCGGTTTGAGAAGGGGAGTGTAGTGCCTGATGATCTCCTTAGAGGCGGCATATAAAGGAAAACATACTTGATTAGCTAAATATAGATCTTCCATTTTTCCACCTCCGCTGTTTCACTATAGTGTATCATAGCGGATTTACACAAAAAAGTCTATTCACTAACAGCTTTCAGAGTAACTTCGATATTTCCAGCTGTCGCTTTTGAATAAGGGCACACTTTATGTGCAGCTTCTAATAATTCTTGGGTTTCTTCTAGAGAAAGGCCTTCGATAGATCCTTCAATCTCTACGCCTAAGACAAAGCTCATTTCACTTTCGGAATAAAGAGAAACTTGTGCGCTGACAGTAGAAGCGCCAGAAATATTTTTTTGTTGTTTAATCAACTCCAATGCACTGTTGAAACAGGCACTGAAACCAGCTGCAAACAATTGTTCAGGATTTGTTGCGTTTTCAACACGTTTACCAGGAGCTGCAATATTTAATTCGAATGTGTGATCAGGATTATGGACTTCTCCAGAACGTCCGCCTGTGTTGATCATTTTTGTAGAATACATTTTTTTCATAAGATTACCACCTTTTATTATATTTGATGCAATTAGATTGTACACAATTTAATTATAAAAAGCAAAGAAATTGATTATTCAAGAAAAAAGAGAAAGCACATGGAACAAACTTGCTTCCTCTAATAAGAATATTTACAAAAAAATATCAGTGACAAGAACTAATCCCATCATAAACTTTACATATATTTTTCAAAAAGTTGTTTTCTTTCTTCAAAACTTACTTCACGATGAACCTGATGAAGCATCCATAAATAACCAAAAGGATCCCTGAACATCGAATTGGTCACACCAAAGTCCATCATTTCTGTCATTTCTTGGACCTCTACACAGCCATTTCGTAATGCTTTATTATGTGTGTCCTTAATGTCAGAGACGATGATATTGAACCAGATCGTATTTGGATGTTCAGCAGTAGGGGCAGTCAGACCAAGGGGCGGATTGTCATCCAGCATATGGAACCGCGTGCCATACAAGGAAAAAATGACTTCATTATTGCCTCTAGGATACTCTGTTGCCTCAATCAGTTCTATTTCATCAAAGATCGTTTGATAAAGTTTTAGAGCTTTCAAACTGTCATTTAATACAAAATCGATTTCTGTTCCTTTATGCATAAAATTCTCCTCTCTTTTTCAATCGAACATTTACTTACTTCTTCCATTATTATACCAGTTAAAGAAAACGCATTCAAAATAATAGGGTTGATTACTTACCAACTCATTCGATTGGATGATAAGTAAATCCGCGTCCCATTACTTCTGCTACGCTGTTGACAATGACAAAGGCGCTTGGATCAATTTCTTCTATCAGAGGTTTCATTCGAGAGAATTCATGATCGGTCACAACGATCAATAACACTTCTTTTGACTTTCGGTTATAGCCGCCTTTTGCCTCCAGCAAGGTAAGCCCGCGTCCGATTTCAGCACTTAAGCGAAGGCGAATGTCTTCCAAAGAATGTTCGCTCATAACCATGACGGATTTCTTCCGATTGATCCCTGTTTCGATATAGGTCATGACGATTGAAGTGATTGCAATAGATAAGATATCGTAAAGAAATTCTTCTATTCCAAAAACAAACAGATTGAGAGAAACGACGAAAGCATCTGTAAGAAACAGGCCGATCGAAGTGTTCAAGTGGAAATATTTTTTAAAAATGAGGGGAGGGATCGTCGTGCCACCACTGGAAGAGTTATTTTTATATAAGATGGCCACTCCTAAAGCAAAAATCGCACTTCCAAAAATGACAGATAACAACCGATCTGAAGTAATCATCATCTCTGGTACTACCGCGATGATCAAAGGAAAAACTAAGCTTCCAAAAAGCACTTTGAAAAAAGGTTTTTTACCTAAAAACAGAAGAGCTAGCACTAACATAGCGATATTCAATACTAAAATGACTATAGCACGGTCAAAACCGAAAGCAGCTTCCAGTAATATTCCTAGTCCGCTGACACCACCAGCAGCGATATGATGAGGCCCTAAAAACATATTTATAGCGACTCCTAATATAAAGAGGACAAAAATAATTTTGACATATGTCCATATAAATTGTCTTGTTTCTTTCATTTATCCACTTCCTTTAGTTGATTAATAGTATTCTTATCTTATTATAACTTATTTTTCACTATAAGTTAACTTCGTTTAAGAAAAAAATTAGGCTTGGCTAATTTAGGAAACTCATCTTATCTGAAATCACTCGATCAAGCAAAAACTCTTAAAAAACTTTTTCGATTAGGAGGATCGAATATAGAGAGCAGAGAAGCAGATAAACTAAGATAATTATAGAACTCGAAATAGGTAGAAAATAGATTCAAAAACTTTTAAAAGTTTTTGAATCTATCTGTTGAATTCGCTTAAAAAGTAATAGAAAAGTGCCAAAAAAACTGTTACCGATAACATTTTTGAAAGCGTTGTCTTTTCTATCTATATCACTTATAGTGAGGACGTAATATTAAATCGCAAGGAGGAAATCAATGGACACAGCTGCAATTTATCATCGACCGGAAAGTGAATATGCATTTCTATATACGAATACAAAATTCCGTATCCGGCTTCGTACTCGGAAGAATGATATCAAAAAAGTATATGTGTTAAGCGGAGATCCGTATACCATAACAACTGAAAAATGGTATCAAAAAGAACGACCAATGAAAAAGTGTTTAAGTACAAATGTTCATGATTATTGGGAAGTTGAATTGACAAGTGAAACAAGACGATTACAATATGCGTTCCATGTTATTGGAGAAGACAGCACGGATTGTTTCTATGGTGATCAAGGTGTTTTTCCTTATCGAAAAAATGTGATTGCTGAACCAAATTTTTATTTTCGAATGCCTTATTTCCATCAAATTGATCGCTTCGTTGTACCAGAATGGGTGAAAGAAACAGTATGGTATCAAATTTTTCCTGAAAGATTTGCAAATGGGGATAAAGCAAATGATCCCGATCATACTTTGGCTTGGGGAAGCAAAGATCCAGATCGTGAAGATTTCTTTGGCGGGGATTTACAAGGTGTGATGGATCATCTGGATTATTTGACAGACCTGGGTATCAACGGAATATACTTTTGTCCCATATTTAAAGCTACATCCAATCACAAGTACGACACGATCGACTATTATGAAGTCGATCCCGCGTTTGGAGATAAAAAACTTTTAAAAAATTTAATTGATGAAGCACATAAAAGAGGGATACGTATCATGTTTGATGCTGTATTCAATCATATGGGAATCCATTCGCCCCAATGGCAAGATGTACTCGAAAACGGAGAAAAATCAATCTATAAAGACTGGTTCCATATCCGCTTTTTCCCAGTAGATTCCTATCAGATGACTGATGTGCCAGAAACTGCTGAAAATATCCCATATGATACTTTTGCATTTACTCCATTCATGCCCAAACTAAATACAGCAAATCCAGAGGTTCAAAAATATTTATTAGATATTGCCACCTATTGGATAAAAGAATTCGATATTGATGGATGGCGACTAGATGTTGCTAATGAAGTGGATCATCATTTTTGGAAAAAATTTAGAGAAGAAGTTACAGCCATCAAACCTGATATCTATATCCTGGGAGAGATCTGGCATTCCTCACAGGCCTGGCTGCAAGGGGATGAATTCCACGCAGTAATGAATTACGCATTTACAGATTCAATTAAAGATTATTTTGCAAAAAAGAAAATTACAGCTTCGCAAATGGTCAGTGGAATGAATCATCAGCAAATGCTTTACAGAGATCAGGTGAACGAAGGGACATTTAACTTATTAGATTCTCATGATACTGCAAGGATCTTAACTCTTTGTAATGGGAACAAGGAATTGATGAAATCTGTGATGACTTTTATGTTTCTTCAAAAAGGATCTCCATGTATCTATTATGGGACAGAAGTAGGGATGACTGGTGGAGAAGACCCGGATTGTCGAAAATGTATGGTCTGGGAAAAAGAAAAACAAGATCTAGAACTGTTTGGTTTTATAAAAGAACTCGTTTCTCTTAGGAAACAGTTGTCTAAGATTCTTTCTGAAGGGGCTACCCAATGGTTAATAGTAAATGATCGTGAAGATAAGCTCTATTTTGTACGTGAACTAGAGGGGCAGATTATCCATATTTACTTCAATCAGTCAGCAGAACCTTGGATAGTAGAACAGGAAAATGAGGTTATTCTTAGTCAAAATTGTCAGTTATTAGAAGATGGGAAAGCAGAGATACAGCAATACGGATTTTTGATTATGTGTTGAAAACTGTTACCGGTAACAACAAGAAAGCGTTTGCAAATAAAGATTTGTGCCCATTATAATAGTGGTGTAACAGCACGTTGAATACACAGGAGGAAATGAAGATGAAAAAAAGAAGCGCGAAAAAGTTAGGTTTAGGGTTAGTCTCTTTAGGAATCTTAGGCGGATTAGCGGCTTGTGGCAATGGTAATTCTTCAGCAGAAGGGGAAGCGGAAGAAGGGAAAACGTTAACAGTCTCCGTTGATTCTGGATATAAAGATTATATAAACGAAATAAAAGATACATTCGAAAAAGAAAACGATGTGAAGATCAAGCTGGTAGAAAAGGACATGTTCGATCAGTTAGAATCATTAGCGTTAGATGGGCCTGCTGGAAAGGGACCTGACGTTATGATGGCAGCATATGACCGGATCGGTGCGTTAGGACAGCAAGGACATCTGGCGGAAGTAAAACTGGGAAATGAATCAGCTTACGATGAAACAGACAAAGCCCAAGTGACTTATGATGGAAAAATCTATGGAGAACCTGCAGTAATCGAGACCCTTGTTTTGTACTATAACAAAGATTTAGTCGATACAGCACCAGCGACGTTTAAAGATTTGGAAAATCTATCCAAAGACAGTCGTTTTGCTTTTGAGTCAGAAGCAGGAAAAAATACAGGATTTTTAGCTAAATGGACTGACTTTTATTATTCCTATGGTTTGATTGCAGGTTACGGTGGCTATGTATTCGGTGATGATGGTACAGATCCTTCTGATATCGGTTTGAATAATGCAGGTGCTGTAGAAGGAATTTCTTATGCAACAGATTGGTTCCAAAATGTTTGGCCTAAGGGAATGCAAGACATAAAAAGTGCAGGGGACTTCGCCAGCCAGCAATTCATGTCCAACAAAACTGCAGCAATTATTGACGGCCCATGGCAAGCGCAAACATACAAAGAAAACAATATCAATTATGGTGTTGCAAAAATTCCTACTCTAAACAATGGACAGCCTTATCAACCATTTGGCGGAGGAAAAGGATGGGTAGTCAGCAATTATGCTAAAAATAAAGATCTCTCTCAAAAATGGCTCGATTATGTAACGAATCAGGAGAATCAAGAGAAATTCTTTGAAATGGTAAATGAAATCCCTGCAAATCAACAAGCTCGGGAAACAGCCAAGGCTAAAAACGATGAATTAACAACAGCTGTGATCGAACAATATGAAACAGCTCAAGCAATGCCAAACATCCCAGAAATGGGTGAAGTTTGGACAGGTGCAGAAAACTTGATGTTCGATGCAGCATCAGGTTCAAAAACACCAAAAGAATCCGCAGATGAAGCAGTGAAAACAATCAGTGAAGCCATAGAACAAAAATACTGATTAAAATGATAACCGTCCATTTTTATAAAAAAATGGAACAGGTGCTTCAGATAGAGGTGGCAAGAGCGAGATGGAAAATTATCTTGTTCTTGTTGCCATTATCTTAAAAGTAGTTTGCGGTTTAGCAAGTTTAGAGGGGGCATTCAGATGCAGCAAGATAAAACAAGCCAGATCAACGAAAAAAAAATCACGCTTTGTTCACTTATTCCGGGGATGGGGCAGTTTGTAAATGGCCAAACTTTTAAAGGCATCGTTTTTTTCGCAATATTCGTCCTATTCATTGGTCAGATGTTCTTGGGCGGATTTCATGCATTGATAGGATTGGTTACTTTGGGAAGTATACCAATGGAAGATCATTCATTATTTATTTTGATTGAAGGCACTTTGCAATTCATCATTACAATCATTTTCTTGATTTTTTACGCTTTGAATCTTCTAGACGCCTATCGAGTAGCAAGGATGCGTAAAGAAGGGAAAAAAATCAATCGAACGATGAAGGAAGTCATACATAATATAGGTGATGAAGGTTTTCCTTATCTATTGACACTTCCCGCGTATCTTCTCATGATTTTTACCATCATTTTCCCAGTCTTAGTCACATTATTTACTGCATTTACCAATTATGACTTTAATCATATTCCACCAGCCAGTTTGATTGATTGGGTAGGGGCTAAAAACTTTTTTAGCATCTTCTTCTTGAGTTCATATCGCAATACTTTTTTTGCAGTCTTTTCATGGACCGTAATCTGGACGTTATGTGCAACAACTTTACAAATCACCCTTGGTATTCTCACAGCGGTTGTTGCTCACCAAAAATTTATTAAATTTAAACGTATTTTCGGTATCATTTTCTTATTACCGTGGGCGGTCCCAGCGTTTATTACTATCATGAGTTTTTCGAATATATTCAACGATAGCGTAGGTGCCATCAATACTCAAGTTATTCCTTTCATAAACCAGCTTCCATTTGTAGATATCAGTGCAATCTCTTGGAAAACGGACCCGAACTGGACTAAAGTGGCAATCATCTTAGTTCAAGGATGGTTAGGATTTCCCTATATCTATGTAATGGTTACAGGGATTTTACAGTCGATTTCTGAAGATTTGTATGAAGCAGCAAAAATCGATGGAGCAAATGCATGGCAACGTTTCTCAAATATCACACTGCCAGCTGTATTTCTAGTTGCGGCACCAACGTTTATTACCCAATATACTGGGAATTTCAATAATTTTTCTATGATCTACCTATTTAACAATGGAGGGCCCGGAAGCGTGGGTGGAGGAGCTGGTTCTACAGATATCCTGATTTCATGGATTTATAAACTTACGACTGGAACTTCTCCACAGTATTCTATGGCTTCAGCCATTACGTTGATTATCTCCATCATCGTTATCTGCGTATCTTTGCTAGTGTTCAAAAAGACAAATGCGTTCAATATGGGGGATTAAACAATGAAAAAATTTCATTCGAGTGCACGATTCCAAAAACGGCTTTCTCACTTTTTTACTTACTTTTTTCTTTTACTGTTATCAGTCATTATTATCTATCCACTTTTGATCACAGCAAGTACTGCCTTCAAGTCAGGAAACATTGCGGCTTTCAGTTTGGATTTTTCAAGCGACTGGACTTTAGGGAATTTCACGCGGCTGTTCAGTGAAACACTTTACGGGACGTGGTATAAAAATACGTTAATCATCTCTGTCCTAACGATGATCGTACAAGTAACTGTAGTAACTTTAGCTGGTTATACGTATAGCCGTTATCGTTTTATCGGCCGCAAATCAAGTTTGATGTTCTTTTTAGTGATTCAGATGGTACCGACTATGGCAGCATTGACTGCCTTTTATGTCATGGCTTTCTTATTAGAGGCACTAGATAAGTATTGGTTCTTGACGATGATTTATATAGGCGGTGGGATTCCAATGAATACTTGGCTGATGAAAGGATACTTTGACACAGTACCAATAGATTTAGATGAATCTGCTAAACTTGATGGGGCAGGGCATTTCAGGATTTTTTTCCAGATTGTATTACCTCTTGTCAAACCAATGCTCGCCGTTCAAGCATTATGGGCATTCATGGGACCTTTTGGCGACTTCATGCTAGCGAAGTTCCTGCTCCGAACACCTGAAAATCAGACTGTTGCTGTTGGCCTGCAAACATTTATTTCTGACGTGACAAATCAAAGGGTCTCCCTCTTTGCTGCTGGAGCAATTTTGATTGCTTTACCGATTTGTCTATTATTCTTCTTTTTACAAAAGAACTTTGTTACCGGCCTGACATCTGGCGGGACAAAAGGATAGGAGCAGAGGATCATGCAAACATTTCCGTTAAATTATTTTTCCACTTTACGTACGCCAACTCAAGTGTTTGCGGGACGCAAACTATTATCATGGCCCAAATTTTTCTTGATATTTGTATTTTTAGTTTCCTTGATGGTCATGCCTGTGACTCTTTTTTATGCCAATCAGATCCAAGGGATTCCATTAGAACAATTTCTATCCGTTCATTCGTTGATCGATGAACAAGGAACCAAAAAATTTTCTGAACTTGAATTATCTGAAACTGGGTTACAATCATCGCAACAAACGATAGCTGTGACCCCTGAAATTTTGGTAGGTGTGTCTTTATCTGAGAAACAACAATCCGATCATGGAACTTTTATTGATTTTGAGAAGGAACAATGGGTGATCCAACAAAAGGATAAATCTGGTATACGCCGCTATACGATGAATTATAGTCCATCTTTCCAACCGGATTCTGTACGTACGCCGGAAGATTTCCAACGATTTTTAGAAAGAGAATTTTATGCCAGTAATCGTCCAACAATCATTTTATCTTATAGTTTAAGTCTTGGTCTTGTCCTATTTATCATGACGAGTCTCATTTTATTCGGTGCTTCCTTTTTCTTGTGGATGACAAGAAAAAGCCAACTCTCATCCATTCATACATTCAAAGAGAGTGCAAATTTGATGCTGAACGTGATGGGGATAGGATCCATGGTAGCAGCAGTTGTAGGGTTTATCCACTTTGACTTTATCTTGATGCTAAGTGTCCAAACAATGATAACTGTCTTGCTGCTTTTATGGGTTTTTGCTAAGACAAAATTCAAAGATAAGCGTGTCGAATGACAAGTTTAAGTGATTTGTGCGACAATGAATGTGAAAAAAATGAAAAATAAAGTAGTTTTTGAAAAATTTCTGAAAAAATTAAACTTCTTAGTTGATTCTTTTCTTTTTTAGTATTAACGTAATAGGGTAGTTTTTTTAAGGAGGAAAATCATGTTAGAGAAAACTTTATACAACCAATTATTTTCACGTTCTTTCTCGCTCCCTGTCGAAGTAAATTATTGGGACGGTACAACGAAACAATACGGAGATACGGACACTCCTCCCCAAATCAAAATCAATATCCATGAAGAAATCCCAATGAAAGAGATTACAAGCAACGCTTCTTTGGCACTAGGAGAAGCCTATATGGATCATCGAATCGAGATCGAGGGAAGTATCCAAGCATTAATCAACGATGCTTATCAGCAAGCAAACAGCTTTTTACGAGGAAAAGATTATCTAAAATGGCTGCCAAAGAAAGAAAAACATACAAAACAAAAAAACAAAGAAGATATCCATGCGCATTATGACTTAGGTAACGACTTTTATAAACTTTGGCTAGACCCAACTCTGACTTATTCTTGTGCCTATTTCAACACACCTGAAGATACGTTGGAACAAGCACAAATCAATAAAGTCCATCATATTTTAGACAAACTCTTTATCAAAGAAGGCGAAACGTTGCTTGATATCGGTTGCGGCTGGGGAACATTGATGTTCACTGCTGCCAAAGAATATAACGTCAAAGCAACTGGGATTACTCTAAGTGAAGAACAATACGATTTGATCACAAAAAAAATCAAAGAAGAACATTTAGAAGATAAATGCCGTGTATTATTAATGGATTACCGTGAACTAAAAGGCGAAACGTTTGATCATATCACAAGTGTAGGTATGTTCGAACATGTAGGTTCTGAAAATCTTGAAGGTTATTTCAAAGTCGTAAAAGATTTATTGAAACCAAAAGGAACAGCTTTGATCCATGGAATCAGTCGACAACAAGGCGGTGCGACAAATGCTTGGATCAATAAATATATTTTCCCTGGCGGTTATGTTCCTGGGGTTACTGAATTAGTTGATAATATTACAAAAAACGATTTGCAATTGATCGATTTAGAAAGTTTGCGTCGTGACTATCAATTGACATTAGAGCATTGGACAAAAAATTTCCATCAAGTCCAAGATCAAGTCACGAAAGAAATGGGTGATTCCTTCTATCGAATGTGGGATCTATATTTACAAGCTTGTGCAGCGTCATTTGAGTCAAGCAATATCGATGTAATTCAATATTTGCTTGTTCAACCTGGAAATAATGATATCCCAATGCATCGTGCATAATTGATATAAAAAGGCAGTTTAAAAGCTATTTAATTATTTAATAAATGGAAGCTAAGTTTTATGATGCTCCCGAAGTGAGATTTTAGTCTAACTTCTAGGGTTGTCTCTAAAGCTTAGCTTCTTTTTTATTTTCATAATAATAACGTTGTTCTTTAATTTTTAAACATGACAGAAAATTTTTTCTTCGTTATACTTGTATAGAATACTATTTTATAATAAAGGAGATAAAATCAATGAAGAAAACTGTTATTTATACTAGTTTATTTGCGGCTTTGTTTTTAGCTGCTTGTCAATCAAACACCAATCAAGGAACATCTGGGAATACATCTTCAAGTAGTGAACAACGCTCTTCTCAGGTATCGGAATCCTCAACAAACGCAAGTACATCTTCGTCTAGCCAAACAAAGAATTCGAGCGAGGCAATGGGCCAGTCAGCTATCAAAGTGTCTGCAGCTCGTGCGATTGAATTGTTTAAAGATAAGTATCCAGATACTGCTATTACTAGTTTGGAACTAGATAGTGATTGGGGATCTTACTTCTACAAGATAGAAGGTGTCGATGATCAAAAAGAATATGAAGCAAGAATTGATGCTCAGAATGAAAAAATGGAAACAGAGAATCCAGAAACGCTAGATCGAGAGGATCAAAATGGTCAAAAGAAAAAAGAAGATGGTCTAGCTGTTGATAAATTAATTACAATTGAGGAAGCAGCAAAGATTGCTGTCGATAAAGTAGGAAGCGGTACAGCAACAGATTGGGATCTGGATAAAGATCTAGGTACTACTTATTGGGAAGTCAAAGTAAAAAATGGTAATCAAAGTACATCAGTCAAGATTAATAGTGAAACAGGGGAAGTGCTATCAACCGAACAGGGTGATTAAGAAATACGTTGAAAAACAAGAGTTGATTTTTCTTTTAGTCATGATACACTAGATAAAATAACTTGTTTGAAGGAGCGATTTACTTGAGTTTAGAAACGACCTTTGCCAATCATACCTTTGCTAACCCTTTTATGAATGCATCTGGTGTACACTGCATGACTACCCAGGAATTAGACGAGCTGGCTCATTCAGAAGCAGGAGCATTTATCACTAAGAGCTGTACAATCAATGAACGAAAAGGAAATCCCGAACCACGTTATTTTGATGTTCCTTTAGGCAGTATCAATTCTATGGGGCTTCCAAACTTAGGCTTTTCTTATTATCTAGAGTATGCTCTTGCGTATGAAAAAGCGCAGAAAAAACCAAATCAACCATTATTTTTTTCGATCGCCGGGATGAGTGTCCAAGAAAACTTGGAAATGCTTGGGGAAATAGAAAAAAGTGGATTCAAGGGGATTACTGAACTAAATTTATCTTGTCCAAATGTGCCTGGTAAACCACAACTAGCTTACGATTTTGAGGCCACTTATGAAACATTGAAAGAAGTATTCAGCATCTTTTCTAAGCCGTTAGGGATCAAATTGCCTCCTTATTTTGATTTTGCTCATTTTGATCAGATGGCAGATATCTTGAATCAGTTCCCGTTGACATATGTCAATGCTATCAACAGTGTGGGTAACGGGTTGTATATCGATACAGACAAAGAAGCAGTGGTCATCAAACCAAAAGAAGGGTTCGGCGGCATTGGGGGAGAGTATATCAAGCCGACTGCTTTAGCAAATGTCCGCGCTTTTTATACGCGTTTGAAACCAGAAATCCAAATCATTGGTACAGGTGGGATTCGGACAGGACAAGATGCATTTGAACATCTGCTATGTGGCGCAGGCATGTTACAGATTGGTACCGAGCTTCATAAAGAAGGGCCGGAAATTTTTTCTAGAATCATAAAAGAATTAACGCAGATTATGTCAGAAAAAGGATATACGTCAATTGACGAATTTAAAGGCAAATTACGCAACATTTCATAGCAAAAAGACTAAGGTCATGATTGATCTTCGTCTTTTTTTATAAAAAACACTCGTCTGTTCATTCATGTGCAAGCGTACTCATTGTATGTTAGACGAACTTGTGGGAAAATAACAGGGGCAAAAAGGAGGATACTATGAAAGATGCAACAGAATTAGCGAAAGGACTTAAAGAAAAAGAATTTAGTTTTCAAGAATTAGCTGAGGATGTACAGAAAAAAATAAAAAAACAAAATCATGAATTGAATGCGTTTGTTGCACTTGAACCATTCGAGAATAGTTCCACTGAACGATTGATTCCCCAGTCAGAAAAAGGACCATTGGCAGGTATTCCATTCCCTTTAAAAATGCTCGGTCAAGAAAAAAAGGGGTGGCTAGCTACTTCAGGATCTCGTTTATTTGAAACACATCGAGCTTCTCATACATCCAATTATGTACAGCAAGCAGAAGCGATAGGGCTAGTTCCTTTTGGACAAACCAATGCGCCAGAGTTTGGTTTCAAAAATATTACAGACCCCGTCATCTATGGCCCAGCAAGAAACCCCTGGAACCTTGAATGTACACCTGGCGGATCAAGTGGAGGCGCTGCTGCTGCAGTTTCAGCGGGAATCGTTCCTTTAGCTGGCGCTAGTGACGGTGGTGGTTCTATTAGAATACCCGCTTCGTTTTGCGGATTGATTGGGCTGAAACCTTCGCGAGGGACGATGCCAGTTGGTCCATATGCTTGGCGAGGATGGCAAGGAGCTGCTATTGATTTCGGTTTGACGGTTTCTATGAGAGACACGGAGGCTTTATTTTATGGGATGAGAAGCATCCATTCCGGTGCGCCATATCAAGTATCGCCAGTTGAGTGGCAAACACATCCAAGAAAAAAACATTTGAAGATAGCTTTTTGTGTTGATTCACCGATCCACTCACAGATTAGTGAAGAGGCAGTACTTGCTGTAAAAAAAGCTGTAGATTTCCTTGAAAAAGAAGGACATGATTTGACGGAGATTCCTTACCCACTAGATGGTCGTAAACTGATTAGGTCTTATTATCAGATGAATGGCGCAGAGACAGCAGCAATGATCCACTCGATTGAAGCAGGCATCCAGCGAACTGTCAGAAAAGAAGAACTTGAGCCGATCTCTTGGACTTTGTTCCAATATGGTCAGAAACTTTCTGCCGCTACTTACATTGATTCTCTGCATGTATGGGATGAAGCAGCAATTGTCATGGAACACTTGCATCAAGAATATGATTTATTCCTTTCACCAACGACTGCATTTACTGCCCCTAAAATCAGCGAAGATTTGCAAAGTGATACGATAAGAGCACAGATGGAACACATCCATGATTGTTCTGAAGTACAAGCTTTAGAAGTTGTTTCTTCTATGTTTGAGGAAAGCTTGAAGATCACACCTTATACACAATTGGCTAATCTGACTGGACAACCAGCAATCAGCTTGCCTACTCATTTGACAAAAGAAAACATGCCTCTCGGGATTCAATTTATGTCCGCCAGAGGAAGAGAAGATTTGCTGCTTCAAATCGGCTATCTATTTGAAGCAAGTCACCAGTTCCATTTACCAAATCCATGGAAATAGCAGAAACAAGGAGAAGAAAAAATGAAGAAAAAAAGATTGTTTGCTCTAATAACTAGCGTCTTTTTTATTTTAAGCGCTTGCGGTACAGCTGCCGCTAACCAAGAAGATCACAGCTGGAGTAATGTGGAAAAAAAGAAAGAATTGGTAGTAGCAACTTCTGGCACACTATTTCCCGCTTCTTATTATAATGATCAAAATGAATTAGTTGGTTATGACGTAGACTTGGCGAAAGAGGTAGCCAAACGTTTAAATGTCAAAATCTCCTTTAAAGAATACAATGTGGATGGACAAATCACTTCTGTTTCAAAAGGAGAATCAGATTTTGCTGCGAACGATTTTGGTATCACAAAAGAAAGAGAAAAAAAATTCTCCCTTTCAGAGCCTTTCAAATATTCATTTGACAGTATGATCGTACGAAAAAAAGATGATTCAGGAATCCACTCACTTGATGATCTTAAAGGAAAAAAAGCAGCTGGCGAACCCAATACTAGCTATATGCGTTTAGCGGAAAAACACGGAGCTAAATTAGTTACTTACGATAACGCCACGAATGATCAATATTTAAGCGATGTAGCAAACGGTCGAACAGACGTTATTCTAAATGATTATTATTTGCAGAAAATGGCCGTATCTGCTTTACCAGATATCCCCGTAAAAATCTTGGAGAACGTTTATTTCAATGAAAACGAAAGTGGTTTTTTATTGAAAGAAGGAAATGATGCTTTGAAAAAGAAAATCGATGGCGTATTAAAAGAGATGAAAGAAGATGGGACGACAAAGAAAATATCTGAAAAATATTTTCAAACTGATGTTTCAGTCAAACCGAAAGAAACGATGACTGAGTCGGTGAGTGATTGATGTACTTTCCTCTCATTGATTTTTCCCTCATGTGGACTTCACTTCCTTTCGTACTGCAAGGCTT
The DNA here is from genome assembly GCF_001837725.1 of Enterococcus sp. HMSC072F02. NCBI lineage: Bacteria > Bacillati > Bacillota > Bacilli > Lactobacillales > Enterococcaceae > Enterococcus > Enterococcus sp. HMSC072F02. Next base: position 172,894 of record NZ_KV833968.1, on the reverse strand, counting down.
GGTATACACATTAGGGATCGGCTTCGTGTCTTTTGTTTTAGGAAACTTGGTAGGGTTGCTTTTGACAGTTCTAGGTCTTTTGGATTGGCTACCTCTGAATGTATTTATTCGTTTTTATTTATCGTTCTTTAGAGGTATTCCCGCACTAGTCTTGCTGTTCTTGTTATATTTCGGGTTACCTTATCAATTAAGTGCCTTAACGGCTTCAGTCATCTGCTTCACGATTACCAGCAGTGCATTTATTGGTGAAATCTATCGAGGATCACTAGCAGGCGTTTCTTCAGGTCAGTGGGACGCTGGTTTAGCTTCTGGTTTTTCTTTCTTTGGGGTATTGAAATATATCGTTTTACCGCAAGCCTTTCGAATCTCGGTACCGGCACTCAGTAACGTAGCTATGGATTTAGTGAAAGGTACCTCATTAGCGGCAACGATCACAGTGCCAGAAATATTTCAAAAAGCAAAGATCATAGGTGGTCGGACATTCGACTATTTTTCTCTCTATATTTTAGTTGCACTGATTTATTGGATCATTTGTATCGGGATCGAAAAAGTGCAACAGTATTTAGAAAAACGTTCCGTCCATCAGTCAATCTGAAAAATAGAAATGGTGCTAACGTGACAAGCATCATTTCTATTTTTGTTTCTTGTGTATTCTGTCTAGTATTTTAAAATCATTTCATGTAAAATGTAAGACGAAAATATGTTCGGAGGTAAAAACATGAAGACCCCGCTAACCATCGAAATAGAATCCTCAATATACCAATATTGCATCGAGCAGGGCGGCTTAGTCGTAGAAGAAGTCACGATGCCTGATGACCAAGGAATTGTAGATACGCTTAGCTGCTTGACAAAATTTGATGGCAGCCGAGAATGGCGATGCTATGAGCTGAAAGTGACAAAAGCAGATTTTCGTTCTACAGCCAAACTGTCATTTGTCGGGCATTATAATTATTTTGTTTTGCCAAGTAAACTATATGAAGAAGTGAAAACAGAGATCCCTACAGGAATAGGTGTACTAGTATATCGCCCGTACACGATCGAAGAGGAAATGCCTGCATCTGGTACATTTATGATTGCGAAAAAAGCAGCAAAGAAGGAGCTTGCTGTACCGGAAGAAGCTTTGACAAACCGTTTTATGGCTTCTTTATTCAGAGAAGTAAGAAAAGCAAAGCAAATGGAGCGAGGCGTAAAATATTTTCCAACAGATCAATTGTACAAAGAATTGAAAAGACGTTCAGAAAACCAAGATCCCTTTTCTAACGAACGATACTATGAACGATTTTTAGAAGAAATAGCTAGTCAGGCAATCAATGAGTTGCAAGAAGAAGTTGCTGCGCTTCAACATGATTATGAATACTTAAGGCAACAACAGCAGATCCGGCGGTTGCCCACAGAGCCATTGGAGTGAAAAATATGTACTATCCTTATTTAAGAGGAAAACAATTTGACCTATTAGCATTAAAAGAAGCATTGTCGCGAGGATTGCTCTCCAATAAAATCCAACCGGTAATCGAACCAGTACGTGATTCCGCTACGCTTAAAAACGTGATCGAATTATTTCAAAAAAAGCACCATCCAATCGCTGTAATCCAAAATCCCCAAGTAGGACAATTCAAATTATTCGATCAGCATGTGCACAGTTGGACAGTCAAGGAACATAGCTCTGTCGTCTCTGCACAGATTTTAACGCCAGAAAATCTTAACGACGTACTGGATTCACCTCCAACATTTCTTGTATTCGATGGACAACACTATCCAAAAGACGCAGAGGTGTGGAAACAGCTGGCAGGAGTCGATTCGAAATTCTTGATACCAGATGCTAGTCGCTTTCGCATCTGGCTGCCCGAAAATAAAATTGTGATCCGTGACTCTTTTCGAACGAGAAAGCATGTTGAAAGTTATACAGATAAAGCAGACGATTTTTTTAGTGATGACTATCTTTTTTTCCACGAAGACGGATATAGTGGATTTTCTGATTTCACGATCGAAGGCAGCCGTTATTTCGATAAAGGGTTTCCTAGCCGAGCGCTTGCTATCCATCTAACGTATATCGATGCTTACGGTAATATCCGCGTAAAGCATTTTGTCTCTGACAGTAATGATTCCGCTAAAGATCAAGCATTGAAGTTTCTTGAAGCAGGAGATAAAATGAAAAAATGGATCATGCGTCACCATCATCAGCTCTTAATCACATCAGGAATGATTGAATTACTGGCTCTCTACCAGCAACAAAAATTTCCAGGACTCGGAGTATTGAAAAAATGGTCCCTAATGCATCATTTGGAACTTATCAGTCAACTACTGGATCATCCAAAAAATTGGCTTAGAAGTTATTCAAAAGTTCCTGAACTGTATGAAGTGATTCAAAAATTAGAGAATATAAATGAAAAAGAAACAGAAAAGAGGTAACTGGATGTGTATATTCGGCTAGCAAGAAAAGAAGAAGTAGAAGAAGTGGTAAAAATTATTGATGCTGCAGCGGAATTTATTGCTTCGCAAGGCTCTCCCCAATGGCAGAACGGGCAGAAACCAACAAAAGAAACGATTTTGAACGATATTGAAAGAAAAGAAAGTTATGTATTAATAGTCGAAGATCAAATTGTTGGAACAGCTGCATTAGTCTCAGGCGTGGATCCCGTTTACACAAAAATAGATGGTAGTTGGAAAGAATCAACTGGTCCTTATTTATCGATTCATCGTGTTGCTTTAGCAGAAAGTACTCGAGGAAAAAAACTAGCAAAACCGTTCTTAGAACATTTGTTGACGATTGCAGCCAGCAAAGATATTCAAGATGTCCGTATCGATACTTATCCAGCTAATGAACCGATGGAAAAGACCATCTATTCTGCTGGATTCACTTATCAAGGAATGATTGAATTCCCTTTTGAACATGGTGAAAGAAAAGCGTATCAAAAAATAATCAAGTGAGTATAAAAGCATCTTCACAAGGATGAAGACTTAATAATATGAAAAAACAACTAGCTGATTGCTAAGAGATTGGGACAGTAGTGGTGAGCTTCAAGAAATAATTTTCGAAGAAGCTACTTCTGAAACACCGTTCATCGAGAGGTCGTGACACCATTTTTGTCGCGGCCTCTCAGCTTATCTTATGGCTATTTAGCTAATCTGTTTCTATCAATAATCCTTTTTTTATTTTATCTACTGCTTCTTGGAACGCTCCATCGTTTGATACGACTAAAAGTGTGGGAATAGCTGTCAACCGTTCCAGTTGAGCTAAGTCTTTCGCATAAACTGCCATTCTGGCCAAAATCTGTTCGGGTGAATCTCCACGCTTTTTCAGGCGCGATTGTAATGTTTCTTTAGAAATCGTAATAAAGATCGGACGGACTACCGTGCCAAAATACTCGTATAAATGCCAAAAACCATTTGCCGTCAAAACGGCATAACAATTTCCTTCCTTCAGTTTTTTGGTAATCTCTGCTTTGCTGGAACCATATTTATGTTGAGCATATTGATCCCACTCTGCAAACTCGTCTCGCTTGATCATCTGATTGAATGCATCGTCAGATACAAAATAATAATCCTCTTGATCTTTTTCTCCAGGTCTTGGTGATCGATTCGTGTAAGTAATGATCTTTTGTTCGGGCTGAAAAACAGCTTCTGCGAGTGAAGTTTTCCCAGAACCAGAAGGTCCGATAAACACATAGCAATAATTCATCATCATTTCTCCTTTGATATTTGAGCAACTGAAAAAGCTTTGGAAATATTTCCAAAGCTTTTGAAAGCAACGTCGCTTTTTTTGTTTATTATACCAGTAATCCAGTCACAATAGCACTTAAAAAGCTGACTAAAGTCGCTGTTAGCAAAATTTTCAATCCGTGTTTTGCGACAAGATTTCCTTTTTCTTCATTTAATCCCTTCATCGCGCCAGAAATGATCCCGATAGAAGAGAAGTTGGCAAATGAAACAAGGAAAACAGATATGATCGCTGTTGTGCGTTCAGTAAAATGGAAATGACCGTTAGCTAATTCTGTCATAGCAACAAATTCATTTGTAACCAATTTAGTCGCCATGATACTACCAGCATCCACTGCTTCTTTCCATGGGATTCCACTGATGAAGGCAAGGGGGGCAAAGATATAACCTAAGATCTCTTGGAAAGTAATACCGAATATCCCGTGAAAGATAGCATTGATCATGGCAATCAAGGCAACGAATCCGATAAGCATAGCAGCAACCGTGATTGCCACATGGAAACCATCAAGAATGTATTCTCCCAACATTTGGAAAAAGGTCTGTTCTTTGTTTTCTTCAATAATTAGTTCGTCTTCTTTTTCTTCTAATACATAGGGATTCACAATCGAAGCCAGAATATATCCGCCAAATAAATTCAAAACAAGGGCAGTGATCACATATTTAGAATCGATTAGTGCCATATAAGATCCGACGATTGACATAGACACTGTAGACATAGCCGAGACACTCATGGTGAATAAACGTTTCTCAGATAAGAAAGGTAATTCCTTCTTTATGGAAATAAATACTTCCGATTGCCCTAAAATAGCAGAAGCTACTCCATTGTAGGATTCTAATTTGCCCATTCCGTTGATTTTACTTAACCCAAGACCAACGGCTTTCATAAACAATGGAAGAATTTTGATGTAACGTAAAATCCCGATAATAGCAGAAATAAATACGATTGGCATCAATACGGAAAGAAAGAAAGGTGCACTTCCTTTATTTGCTACACCGGCAAAAACAAAGTCAACACCCTGCCCAGCAAAAGCAAGAAGATGATCAAACATTTTTGCCAATACAGAAACAACCGCTGTACCAAAAGTTGTACGTAATAATACGAAACCAAGAACAAGCTGTAAAACGAACATCACAATTAGTGGTTTCAATTTGATTGCTTTTTTGTTGCTGCTGATCAAAAAAGCAAGACCTAATGTGACAAATAAACCAATAATACCTAATAAATAACTCAAATAATCACTCCTATTCCAAATTCCGTTTTATTTTACCTGTTTTGTAAATAAAATACTAATCTTTAGTGAAATTTTCATTACTTTTTTAGAGTAAAACGCATTCATTTCCCATTAGAATACAAAGCAACCAAAATAAATTAAAAAAACAGATAAAAGACGCTAAAAAAACTGATGTTCCATTGTTTTTTCGTATTTCAAATAGAGAGGGAAAGTAAGTGAAAGTATGAGAAATAAAATTTATCCTATTCTTGTTTTTTCTTTCAAACTGAATATCCCTCAAGAAGGGACAAGAAGTGTATCCACTTAGTAATGGCTATAAAAAAACGAAACTATTGTTTAAGCTAATGCTAATAGTTTCGTTTTCAACCTTTATAAGTGAGTTTTTTCTATTGGTAGTATAGATTTTCTGAAGGGTAAACAGGTGCGCAAGTAATATCGATTCCTAGTTTTTTCAATGTTTGTTCATCATTTTTATTGACCATCACAGTGGAGTGGGCTTGTGCTCCCTCAAGTTCAGCTAGTTTATCATAAGCAACTTGAGCGATTGGATTCGTTACTGCACTGATTGATAAAGCGATCAAAACCTCATTGATGCTTAGTGCATCCAAAGAGGAATGAAGTGTCTTTGACTTCAATCCTTGTATTGTTTCAAGAACTAATGGTGATAATAAAGGAATGTCATCTGCAATATGCGCTAAATGTTTTACTGCATTTAAGATGACTGCCGCTGACGCATCCATCAATGAGCTTGTACGTCCAGTAATAATGATTTCATCTGGTAATTCGATGGCAATCACAGCAGAAGGATCTTTTGTAGGACTTTGTGCTTGAATTTTATCTGCATAATCATGGGCAGGAACGACAACGTTTCGGTCTTCAGGGCGTAATCCGACTTCTTCCATAATCAGTTTGATTCGATTAACTGCTTCTTCGTCAATCAATCCTTTTTTGAAGTCACACTCTGTTTGGAAATAGCGGCGGATGATTTCTTGTTTAGAAGCTTCTTGGACAACCGCATCATCCACGATACCAAATCCTACACGATTCACACCCATGTCAGTAGGAGATTGATAAACAGATTCTTTACCAGTAATTTTTTCAATAATACGTTTGATTACAGGGAAGGTTTCAACATCTCGATTATAATTTACAGCTACTTTATTGTAGGCGTCAAAGTGGAAGGAATCGATCATATTGACATCCTTCAAATCGACTGTGGCTGCTTCATAGGCAATGTTCAATGGATGTTTCAACGGAACGTTCCATACTGGAAAAGTTTCGAACTTGGAGTAACCAGCTGCATGTCCTTTTTGGCTTTCATGATACAGTTGGTTCAAACAAGTAGCGAGTTTTCCGCTTCCTGGTCCAGGAGCTGTCACTACAACGATTGGTTTAGCTGTTTCAATGTATTCGTTTTTCCCAAACCCATCTTCTGAAACGATTTTTTCTACGTTGACTGGATAGTCTTCGATTTCTGAATGTTTATAGACTTTGATATTTCGTCTTTCTAGTTTATTGATAAAGACTTTCGTGGCAGGCTGGCCGCTATAGCGAGTGATAACGACACTGTTGATCAATAATCCATAACCGCGTAATTCATCAATCAGTCGCAAGATATCCATATCATAAGTAATCCCATAATCACCGCGGATCTTATTACGTTCAATGTCTCCGGCATAGACGCAAATCAGTATTTCAGCCTGATCTTTTAATTTTTGTAGCAATTTGATTTTCGCATCTTCTTCAAATCCTGGAAGTACACGTTTTGCATGTTTGTCATCCACTAGCTTTCCACCAAATTCCAAATATAATTTATCATAGTGGTTCACTCGTTCCAAAATATACGCGGACTGCTCTTCAATATATTTCTCTGAATCAAAACCAATTTTTTTCACTGGGTTCCCTCCTTAAGTACTAAAGCATTTTTTCATTTTTTTTTGGATTCGTCAACTGGAAGAGTAAAATTCCTCAAAAAAACAAAGAAAATGATTTAAACCAACTTGTCTAGATAGTTATTCATTGGTATGATAGTTTTTGATAAGGAAGGTGCTACATGAAAAAAAGACAGAAAAAGAAAAACGCATATAAACACTATATCCGTTCGATTTTTACCGGTTATGAAAAAATGCTTGAAGATCCCGAATTAGAACAATTGACGTTTACTTATTTAAACGAAGAAACGCAACTAACTCGTGATGACCATCAGCGCATTCATTTCACAACAAGAGATCTGCCTAGTAAATAAAAGAATATGATAAAAGTCATTGTATTCGATTCTGTCCTATCAGATGAATCAGATATCAAAGACTAGTTGATCGAAAAAAAGGCTGCGCCAAATTTTGGTGCAGCCTGTTTTATGGAGCATTGCCCGCTCTTTTTTATAACAATTTTTTACAGAAAATGGTACTATTGAAGTATTAATAAGTGAAAATCAGATGAGTAAGAGGAGGCAAGTAGTATGAAAGAGCCAGATACAAACACAAATTACGAGCAAGGCGAACTAGAGGAGACGAGCACGAATCAGGATACAGCAAAAGAATCGTCTTCTTTTTATGATATCAAAGAAAAAGCAAGCATGAATCTTTCCCAATTATTAGAAGATTTACAAGCTTTTGAAAAAGCTGTCCGCGAAGAAGATATTCCTGAGATCTACCGTTTGTACAACGGCAGATTGAACGAAGAATTAAAACGAAGCTCAAATGAAAATCACGAGATTGACCAATTGCTGATGCGTAAGATCCATGATCGTTTTTTGCAAGAATTTCCTTTTATGGAACAAGTAGAAAGCATCTCACCAACGATGAGCTATTACAAAATCGGCACTTATTACCATGATCGCCCTACAATTGGTATCGATGCAAGTTTGCCAGAAATTTTTGTTTTGCCTAAGATCGATGAAGAGTGGGAGAAATATTCCCAACCGGAGACAACGGACTATGACAAAAAAATCAATGAGCTAGACGCAAAGGTGATCACAGCTCAGACAGAGATCGAACGTCTAAACGAACAGATAAAAGAAATCAATCGGCAGATGACTGATTTGGACGATAATAAAGGATTCTTGAATCGTAAGAAAATCGAGGAAGAAATTCAAGAATTAGAGAAGAAGAAGCAAGTGCTATCTAATGAAAAATTAGGCTGGCTTCCTTATATCGAGACACCTGAAACAATCCAACAGCAAAAAGAAGCATTGAAACAAGAAGCAAGAGCGGACCAACTTCGCGCAGCCATCGTAGAAAAAGAGCAACGGCAAATCAGTCGCTATTTCGGTAGCAAAGAGGGGTTTGGTCAAGCAATCCATGAATTCTTGATGAATTATCTTGGTAATGAAAATCCTAATAATCAATCTAATGAAGGAGGTTCCGAGTATGAATGAACACGATGAAGCAGAATGGACAAAAAATGAATCACAGACAGAAGATCATGAAGAAACGAACACTTCATTAGAGGAACAAACCAGTAAGCCACTGGATGACACAGAAGAAGTCCTTATGCCAGAAGAAACAAAAATCCATGAAAAAGAAAAAGTAACTCCGACAAATACGGATACTTCAGAAAACACCCATGCTTATGAAGTATCTGAAAATCCCGGATATTTAGAAGGAAAAGAGCAAGATTATCAAGATATCGTCAGTTTGATTGAAACAGCGGAAGCAGAATTAGCGGATTTACGTATGAGAAAATATTTGATTGAATCAGATTTTCCCGAATTATTAGAATCATATGACCGCTTTATATTGAATGAAGAACCGATCTCAACGATTGGAAAAACAAGTCTGATCGAATACTTCACATATGAATTACTGAAACCGTTGAATGATATTGGTCTGGAACGATCAAATTCAGCTTATGACACATGGAAAACAAGACATTTCTCTATCAATTATACGTTGAATGGACAAAACGAATTAGTCTTTTCCTTTGTATTACCGACCATCGATCAACGATACCAAGTGGAATCGATGAGTCTTCTAAATGTATCACCAGAGACGATGGAAATCGATGTCCAGGATGATCGAGTGCTTTCTTTGATCCGATACTGGTCAGTTGATCGAGTATTCTCAGCAGGACAGATTACGATCTTCAATCACAAATTGAATCAATTATTAGCCCATGCTAGAATGCTTGGTTTTACAGTTAATCAGACACTACTAGACAATACGAAGCCACTTCGTTTGAACCTTCAGAGCGAATTTGAATTGACGAATGAAGTATTGGATGATATTTTTATCGTGGCGATGAAAAATCCCTCCTATGATATGGAAAAGATCAACGAAACTACTTATCAAGTACGATTAGATAAAGGACAGTCTTTAACGATAGCAACAAACGAAAAAGATCAAACGGTCTTGTCGATCTCATCTGGAGATTACCCACGATCCGTCATTGATTTCTTTATCAATTACGAATTCTTGGTTCCGTTAATGGTGAGAAAGTCCTGATTGGATAAGTTGGATTACCAGAGGTCATTCAGATAATTCTGTTCCAAAGGACTTGCGGCAGTTATCCAGAATAATTGTCACAAGTCTTTTCTGTATGTACTGAATGAACGTGAATCATCTGCTGGTGAAGGAGGAGTTACATCAAGAATGACCACAAATAAAATCGCCCAGCTTAGCTTATTGTCTGCTGCTTGTGTAGCAGGTAGGATCGCTTTTCAATTTATTCCGAATTTCCAGCCAATGACTGCTATTTTTTTATTTATAGTACTTTACTTAAGCTTGAAAGATGCGCTAATTGTCATGAGTCTTTCTATCGCAATCAGCAGTTTTTATTTTGGTGTGGGTCCATGGGTCATCGGTCAGTGGCTCAGCTATACCGTCGTTCTGGCGTTGTTTTCAATTTTCTACTCGAGAAGAACAATTCAAAGGAGTCTCTGGTTAAAAGGAACCTGCTTTTTTCTAGCAGGTATAGTTTATGGAATAGGGATGACTGTTTTCGATACGCTGCTCTATCATTTACCTCAACCTTGGGTCTATTACCTTCAAGGGGTGTCGTTTGATCTGATGCACAGTATAGGTAATGTTGTGTTCTTCCTTATTTTTCTGCCAGTCGTCAAACGTTTTTACAATCATTCAGGAGGAAAAAATGAAAAAAATAATTTATAGTCTGCTTGCAATGAGTGTCAGTGTACTCATGTTGACAAGTTGTAGTACAACCAAAACACCATCGACTTCAAACCAAAAGGAGGAAGTAAAAACATCGCAAAAAGCAACGATCACGTTACAAGAAAATGGTCAAAACTTTTTGAAAAAAGAAGTGACTTTCAAAAAAGGAGAAACTTTACTGACTATTTTGAAACAAAATTTTGAAGTCGAGGAAAATGATGGCTTCATCACTTCGCTTGAAGGGCATTCTCAGGATGAAAAGAATCAAACCTATTGGATGTTTACTGTGGATGGGAAAAGTGCTACTACTGGGGCAAAAGAGATCGAATTGAACAATGGACAATCGGTCATTTTCAATTTATCTAAATTATAAGTTTCATAAAAACTGTTAAAGGGCGGATATTGCTGCTCTTTAGTCAGTTCACTTGATGAAAGAAGGAAAAGAATATGGAAAATTTTAAAAAAAGCGGAATGTTTTCCGTAATTGCTGCTCTAGTGGCTAATATTCTAGTTGCTATCAGCAAATTTGTCGGCTATGCAATCAGTGGCAGTGCCGCCATGCTGAATGAAAGCATCCATAGTATCGTTGATTGTAGTAATCAGATTTTGCTGCTATTTGGCGATAAACAAGCTAATAAAGGTCAGAGCGACTTGCATCAATTTGGTGAAGGTCGAGCAAAATACTTTTTTAGTACGATCGTCGCAATGATGCTTTTCTTCGGTGGGGGAGCACTAGGGGTGATGGAAGCTTTTGAAAAATTGACGCATCCATCCCATGAAGTTGGTAATCCAATCATTGTCATTGCCATTTTGTTATTTGGTTTGGTAATCGAAGGAAGTTCTTTGCGTGTCGCAATGAAGGAAATCAAAGAATTGAATACTGAAAATCTTTCCACGATGCGCTTTTTGCGCGAAAGTCGACATAGTGAAATACTGATTATATTTACGGAAGACTTGTGTGCTGTAATCGGTTTGGTCTTGGCTTTAGCGGGAACAATCTTGACTTATACAACCGGGGTCGCTGCATTTGATGCTATCAGCGGATTAATGATTGGTTTCTTACTGATGGGAGCTGCGATTTTCCTAGCAAAAGAATTTTATAGTCTGATCATTGGTGAAAGTGTGACAGCAAGCGATTTATCAAAAATCAAGTTAGCCTTTGAACGACCTGAGATCAGTCGGCTAATTGATATCAAAACCGTTCATTTAAGTCCAACGGAAATTTTAGTCGCTGCAAAAGCAGATATTGTTGGAAACAAAGAAAATGAAACGTATTCGATCATCAATGATATTGAAAAAAATATGCGCCAGTCTCTTCCTGACAAGAAGATGTATATATACATTGAAACAGATAAATATGACCCAAATTATTCTCACAAATAAAACGTATGTTCATGAATTGAAGCAAAAATGAGAAAAATATAATCTTGTTTTTAAATAAAACGGCTACAATTTAGCGAATTTATGTTACAATGAGTCCGCTGTTTATTTGTTGTAATTAAAGGAGATATTTTAATGAACAAAAAGAAGAGTGCGCCATGGCTTCAAGCTTTGCATGCAGTGATGCCGCTTTGTATAAGCTATATACCAGTGGGATTAGCTTGTGGAGTATTGTTGCAAAAAGTTGGATTTGATCCTCTCTTATCAGGGCTGTTATCGATTCTGGTCTTTTCCGGCGGCGCGCAGTTTTTAGTTGCATCTATGCTTACGACGCAAGCATCATTTGCAACGACATTATTGATGGTTTTCTTTTTAGAATTACGCTATACATTATTAGGAGCAAGTCTTGCCGGTTTTATGAAAAAAGAAAAGCGGACGTTTTTAGCTGTCTTTTCTCAATCACTGAATGATGAAAACTATGCGGTGAACTACTTAAAGTTCTCAACTGACCCCTCTTGGAACAAAAGAAAGGCTTTATATGTCAATTGGTTCTCAATGGCTGCATGGGCCGGTAGCAACATGATCGGTAATTTTTTTGGCTCGGTGATTCGAGTAGATGCTGACCTTGTCCATTTTGCTTTGACTGCTATGTTCATTTTTATGTTTGTCATGCAAATGAAAAACGCACTACTGATCTTTACAGGTTTGTTTTCAGGTGTATTAGGGGTGATCTTCATGGTATTATTCCAAAACACATTCGGCTTGATTGCAGCTACTGTTATTGCTTCATTTGCCGGATTCATGCTGGAGAAGGCATTTAAAAAAGAAAAAGCCAAGAAACTAAGGGATCGCGGCAAAGATGTCAATGAACCGCTCTTCAACTTCCCAGAACAGGAGGCCAACCATCATGACTAAACTATATTTGCTGTTTTTAGTTGCTTGTCTGTTCATCGTTGCGTATATCCCGCGCTTGTTCCCGACGCTTTATTTTACTCATCGAAAAGTGCCATCTTGGTTTAGTGACTGGATGAAGTATGTACCAGTAGCATTGTTTGCGGCGTTAGCTTTCAAAGATGTCTTCATTACTCATGAACATCTGGATATTGCTTGGAATATCAAAATAGCTGCAATGATTCTAGTAGCAGGTGTGGCTTACAAAACACGTTCGATGGCGTTGTCAGTTTTGACAGGACTTGCGTCTGTCTTTTTACTGTCCATGCTTTAAACTGTTTTATTCCCTAAAAAACAGAGATTGCGACATAAGTTGTTCAAACTGATCTATCCAAACTGCATTTGCATCAGCCAATTGTGGATGCAAGTTCATTTGTTCGGATAAAAAGATTAGTGTTGACTTATGATGCAAGCTCTTTTTTGTTTTAAGAATTAAAGAGGGATTTGTCCTTCTATGTTTTTTTGCTATAATAGGGAAGATGTTTATTTTATGAAAGAATAGTTGAGGGAAATTAGATGAATAAAAAATTGATGCAAGGAACATTTTGGCTAACCTTTGCTAATCTTCTATGTAAAGTTTTAGGGGTAGTCTATTTGATTCCCTGGCTAAGTATGATGGGGAACAATCAAGATGGTATGCTTGCTACGACATTATACAATGTTGGCTATCTTCCATATGGATTGTTCCTGATGCTTGGTACAGTCGGATTTCCAAATGCGATTGCAAAAAAAGTAGCTGTAGCAACAAAAGAAGGAGATAACGCTGCTTGTCGGCTGATTTTTCGAAGTACGATCAATATCATGTTCGTCATCGGTATCGCCTCTGCTGCGTTGATGTATTTATTTGCTCCTTTATTAGCCGGAATCAGTCCAATCGCTAACGTTAACAACGGGATATTAGCTATCCGAAGTTTATGCCCATCTTTGGTTGCTATCCCGATTTTGAGTGCAATGAGAGGATACTTCCAAGGGAAAAACGATTTACGACCTTATGGAACTTCTTTGATTATTGAACAAGCTGTACGAGTGATCGTTATCTTGGCTGGTACTTATTACTTGCGCGTATTGACTGACGGAACCATATTAGAAGCTGTATTGATCAGTACAGTTGCTTCTTTCTTCGGTGGGTTAGCTGCGATTATCCATATGTATATCGTCGGACGCAGAAAAGACTTCTTTGAACTTAAAGACTTTTTGATTTCCAGTCGTTACTTCGAAAGAGAGAACCGATCTGCCTCTGTCTCTATCATTCGGGAAACACTACCGTTCATTTTTGTCGGCTCCGTCATTACTATCGTTCAAATGATCGACCAAGTAACGATGAAACCACTGCTTCACTTTTTCCGTCCAGAGATTGCAGATCAGCAACTGGAATTCTTATTCAGTCGTGCTTCTGTTAATCCAAACAAACTGACATTGATCCTGATTTCCATGGTAGGAACAGTTGCTATAAGTAGTTTGCCAATACTAAGCACAATGAAGAAAAAAGATCGTTTACAAATCGAAAAGACAGTAGGAGACAGTTTTTCGATTGCGTTATTGATCCTTCTTCCTTCATTGACCGGGATGTCTTTATTAGCTGGACCGTTATACACATTGTTTTTTGGTTATGATCCTGAAAGTGTTGGTTATTTCCAAATGGCTTTGTTAGCTTCTTTGTTTTTCTCATTATTCACGATCCTATCAACGATGCTTCAATCTCTGAACCACCATCGTTTTGCGATTCGACTAACTGTAGAAGCAATTATCCTGAAAGTCATCTTCCAAGTAATCGGACTAGGTCTAGTTGGCGGATACGGGATGAGCTTATCAAATGGCTTGGCATTCGGTATCGTCTTTATTCGTGGGTATCACTTTATGTGCAAAGAATACCGAATAGCACCTTTAGCAAAAATCAGCAGTTTTTTCTTAAAAACTTTCCGATCTACCTTGATTATGCTTGCGGTATGTTTCATCATTTTCTTTTTGCTGAATCAGCGATTGCCAATGGAATCAAAAAGTTATGCAATGGTTTATTGTGTTGCTTTAGGAAGTATTGGGGGTTTAGTATTTTTATTTTCTCAATTCGGAAAAAATGGGTTCCGAATGTTGAAAAATGTTAAACATCGTAGCGGAAGCAAAGAATAGGCTAACTAGTCGTCTTTTTGCTGTCACTAGAAAAACGGCAACTCGTATGATTACGCTTGTCGTTTTTCTATTTTCCAATTTTAGTTTCATATCTAATCTTACTTATGATATAGTTATGAGGTCTGGAAAAATTCTTTGAAACGAGGAAATTAAACACATGAAACTTGCAGTAGTTACAGATAGTTCGGCGTATCTGCCGGAACGTATCAAGAACCATCCCGACTTATTCGTGATTCCAATCCCTTTGATTATGGATGGGAAAATTTATAACGAAGGAATCGATATCGAAGCGGATGAATATTATGGACTTTTAAAAAACAGTAAAGATTTTCCTACTACTTCACAACCTGTCGTAGGGGAAGTTTTGGCTTTATATGAGGAATTGAAAGAGAAAGGCTATGACACGATTTTAAGTATCCATCTTTCTTCAGGTATTTCTGGTTTCGTCAACACCTTATTTGCGATGAAAGACGATATCAGTGGAGTAACGGTCATTCCTTATGACTCTAAGATCACTAGTATGCCGATGGGACATATGGTAGAAGCTGCCTTAGACTTAAATGATGAAGGTCAGCCCCTTGATGAGATACTTGCGCATGTCGATCGAATTCGAGATAATACTTACGCTTATCTAATTGTAGATGATTTGAACAATTTAGTACGGGGAGGGCGATTGACCAATGGCGCTGCACTGATTGGTAGCCTATTGAAAATCAAACCGATCCTGACATTTTCTGAAGGAAAAATTGTTTTATTCGAAAAAATCCGTTCAAGTAAAAAAGCATTTGCTCGGGCTGAAGAAATCATTGGCAAAAGAAATAACGAAATACAACCGCCAGTCAAACTTTATGTGATACATGCAAACAATTTAGAAGTAGCGATTGCGGAAAAAGAGAAATTGCAGAAAAAGTATCCAAATGCAGAAATCGAAGTTGGTCATTTTGGACCAGTCATTGGTACACATTTAGGCGAAAAAGCCATCGGCATCGCCATTTCAGCGCAATAATTCCTTTTATTCAAAAAACATACCAAAAATATTCTAACATCAGCTTGCTCTTTATTCACGTGATAAATGTACGTGTAGAAGAGCAAGATGATGTTTTTATGTGTTTCTAACAAACAGGCTCTTTTTCTTTGCATTTCTCTATTCAGTCATTTATAATGTCGTATATAGTTTAGTGAATTAGTAAACTACTGATTTACTAATTTACTAAAAATAGAAAGACGAGGAGTTAAAATCATGGAAATACCTACAAATTTAAAACATAAACCAGTGCTCGTTGTAGAAGACTACGATAAAGTTGATGGAAGAAATGCATTGAATACGGACGCAAAAGGTCTTTCTCTAGGTCTCGCTCAATGGAATGACCGTGGAAAAGTCGACATATCAGGCAAAGTATGGCGACATACTGGAGAAAAATGGTCTCGACAATCAGAAGAATTACCAATTACACGTATTTTAGACTTAGCGATCTTAGCTGCACAAGGAAGTTTATACTTCCAAGATGCTTATCGTTATGAAAAATTCTATGATCCAGAAAATCCAGTTGTGGACATCATTGGTTTGCAGGGAAACCGGATGACAGTCGAGGTAGATACCAAAAATCCAAAGATCGATGAAGACATTATTTTGTATTACGATACACTACAAAAAGACGGAGAACTGATTGGGGAACGATTCCGTATTTTAAAACGTCTTTTAGATGAGTTAGGATATTAATAGACAGAGATGATCAAAAGGGGAAGAGAAGCATGGAGAATTTCTCACTAACAGAAAACCGGACCTTTTCACGGCTAGAAAAGCAAATGATCTGGAAGAAACCGAAAAGCCATCGGACAAGTGCAGAAGAGTGGCGGATCGCCTCCGAAATCAAAGAAAATTGGCAAGATCCTGAAATGAAAATCAGTAACGTTCTTTTAGAAGGAGACGCCGGATCGGGTAAGACACAGTTAGCAAAAGCACTATCTGCTGATTTGCAACTTCCCTATACAAAAGTGACATGTTTTGCAGATATGGATAAATCAGATGTGTTCGGCGCCTTATTACCTGTAGTAGATTCCGATAAAGAACAAGACCAAGAATTGCTGGAAGCTATTTACCAAACAGATACACTTGAAGCTGTACTGACACTGATCCAGAACCATTACGGCATTGATTCTTTTTCTGCCAAAGAAAAATTAGCAGAGTTAGTTCAAAGAATCGAAGCCGATTATCCAGATGCAATCCATTATAGTTATTATCCTTCTGAAATCGTTCGAGCGGTCGAAAAAGGATATCTATTAGAGATCCAAGAGCCGACTGTCATCCGTGATGCTTCTGTTATTGTGTCACTTAACTCAGCGCTCGAACCAAATGGGATGTTGAATTTGCCAACAGGAATCATTCGTCGCCATCCAGATTGTATTATTGTCATTACCACAAATCGAAACTACCAAGGAAATCGACCCTTAAATGAATCCTTAAGAGATCGGATGCAGCATGCGGAAAAAATGGATCTTCCTGCCTTAGAAGTCATGGCAGAACGTGCGATGGCGAAAACCATGATTCAAAATCAAGAACTCCTTATGAAGATGGCAGAGATTATCCGTTTATTGGATGAAACTGCAAAAGCAAATGCCATCAAAGGTGTAGCAGGAATGCGTTCATATTTTTATTGGGCGAATACCTATAAGCAAGGACAAAATTTACTCCAGTCGATTTATCCAAAAGTTTTGTATAAATTATCCACTGATCCAGATGAATTGGCAATCCTTGAGCAAGCTTTGTCTGAGAGTGGATTGTTATTAGAACTTCAAGACATTTTGAGAAAAGAAAAATGGGGCTATCCTCAAATAGAACCTCAATCTGAGCATGCAAAAGGAAGAATTATCAGCGCCGAAGAAGCAAACGAACGAAACATCACTGAAGATGCTGAAGAAACTTTGCGCTTAGATGAAAAGAAACAACTGTCTGATGAAGAACCAAATGTGGAAGAAGAGAGACTAGAGAAAACAACAGAAAAAAACGAGATGCCTCCTCAAATGCAAAAAGAACGCAGGAGCGATATCGAAGGGAAAAATCAGAAGGAACAACAACAAACAGAAGAGGATTCCCAAGAAATGTCTGCTTCTGACATGGAAACACATGATAAGGAAATCAAGAAGCAATTAAATAAAGAAGCGCGGCAAATCATGAAGGAAACGATTCATGAAAAAGAAGGTCTCATCGTTCACCGACCGGCTTTCCAAGGAAAAACGCAAGAAGCACGTGAACTACAAATGCAAGTCATGCCGATAGTAGAATCACTTAGCCGACAAATTTTAGAATTACTGGATAATGAACAAACAGAGACGTACCAAAAGGGAAAATATGAAGGACAGCGGTTTAACGCAAGTAGAGTAGCATATGGTGATTTGAGAAATTTTGACAAAAAGAACCCGCCACATGGGCAACCTTCCTTAGCGGTAGCTGTGCGGATCGATGAATCTGGATCAATGATAAGGGATAATCGGATCGAAGCGGCAAAAAAAGCAGCGATCGCCATTGCCGAATTTGCTAAGAAAGTCGATATCCCCTTGTTGATTTACGGGGATACAGCAGACCGTTCAGCAAGAGAAAAGACTTCTTTGTTTTCTTATAAAGAATTTGAAGACGGGTTTCAATGGTTAAATGAAAAATTAGTCACTATGAAACCAAGACAAAACAATCGTGATGGAGCGGCACTTCGTTTAGCAGCGGAAAAATTAAACAGACAATCCGCCACAGCCAAACTGTTGCTTAATATTAGTGACGGTCAGCCAAAGGCGTTGCCAGATTATACTGGCAAAAAAGCAAAAGAGGACATCCAGTCTGTTTTGAAAGAATACGAGCGTCAAGGCATATTATTTGTTTCCGCAGCCATTGGTCAAGACAAAGAAGAGATCAAGTCAATCTACGGTGAAAGCCGTTTTGTAGATATTACTGACCTAAATGAATTTCCCAAGCAAATGATTCAATTGATTGCCCGTTATCTATGATAAAATAAAGCCCAACGAACGCACTTAGCAGATTCGTTGAGCTTTTCGTTTCTAGTTACCGGTAACAAGGATACTTCTAAAATAGAATCGGTTATAATCAAGAGGGACCGTTAAAGGAGTGAAACGATATGATACAAGAACAAAAATGGTGGAAAGAAGCAGTAGGCTATCAAATCTATCCGGCCAGTTTCAAAGATAGCAACGGCGATGGACAAGGAGATATCAATGGGATCCGCGAAAAACTTGGATACTTGAAAGATCTTGGCATCGGATTTATCTGGATCAATCCAATCTATCAATCTCCATTTATCGATAATGGTTATGACGTAAGTGACTATCAAGACATAGAAAAGCGATTCGGCACGATGGAAGATTTTGATTTATTGCTGAAAGAAGCACATGAATTAGGAATCAAAGTTATTATGGATCTTGTCATCAACCACAGTTCGGATCAGCATCAATGGTTTGAAGAATCGAAGAAATCCAAAGAAAGCCCTTATCGAGATTATTACATTTGGGTCGATGGAGTAGATGGCAAAGAACCAAATAATTGGACATCGATTTTCGGCGGCTCTGCTTGGGAATATTCTCACGAAACAGGACAGTATTATCTGCATGTCTTTGCAAAAGAACAACCAGACTTAAATTGGGAAAGTGAGAAATTGAAAGAAGAACTATTCAATATGATTCGATGGTGGCTAGATAAAGGGATAGACGGATTTCGCTTAGATGCGATTTCTCATGTAAAAAAAGATGAATATTCAGTAAAAGCCACAGAGAACCCTTTTTCACCCTTTCAAAATGTCTCGGGAATCGAAGAACATTTGACTGATTTAAAACATGTTTTCGAAGAGTACGATATCATGACAGTCGGAGAAGCAAGCGGCGTCACTGCAGAAGAAGGGCCGGAATGGGTAGGAAAAGACGGTTATTTCGATATGATCTTTGAATTCGATCATATCCATATTTGGCAGCAAGAAAAAGAAGGGCAATTAGACGTCCTTAAGTTAAAACATGCATTAAGTGCTTGGCAAACTTCCCTAGATGGTATCGGATGGAACGCTTTATATATGGAAAACCATGACGTTCCTCGTGCCGTTTCTGTGTTCGGAGATACCCGTCCCGAATTTTGGACTATGTCTGCAAAAGCAATCGCTATGATGTATTTCTTTTTGCAAGGAACGCCATTTATTTATCAAGGACAAGAAATCGGAATGACGAATATGCCTTTTGAATCGATCAACCAAGTTGATGCAGTGGATTCGAAAAGACTTTATGAAAGGCTTCTTGCGGAAGGTAAGACAAGAGAAGAAGCATTAGATATCATTCGTGAAACCACCAGAGACAATAGCAGAACACCCATGCAATGGACTTCAGAAGAATATGCCGGCTTTTCTACACATGAGCCTTGGATGATCACTAATCCTAATACCAAAACGATCAATGTAGAACAACAAGAACATGAACCGGATTCGATCTTGCAATTCTATAAGAACATGATCCGCATTAGACAAATCAATAAAGGCCTGATATACGGTTCTTATAAAGAATATCTTCATGAACATCCACAACTATATGTCTATGAAAGAGATTTAGAAGATGAACAGTATCTTATTATGGTAAACTTGACGGAATCATTTGCTGACTATGAACTCCCAAAAGAAGCAGATCAGTCATGGACATTGCTCTTATCAAATTATTCTAGCGGAAACTTTGAAAAAAAAGGAACACTAGCCCCTTATGAAGCTCGGCTGTATAAAACAAACAATTAAAAAACTTCCTCGTTAAAGTTCAATAGTTGGACTTTCCGAGGAAGTTTTTCTGATTTACCCATCTTAATAATTTGCTCTAGGACCACCGATATATTTAGGACGAGAGCGAAGGGCTGTCACATGGGCTTGTCCCAAGGTTTTCAAACGAGGTCTGACAGGCACTTGGACATGTTTGATATGCATACCGATCGAAGTGTCACCGATATCGATGCCGGCTTGCCCAATTACATGCTCCACTTCGACAGGGTCATTGAACTGCTCAAAAGCAGCAACAGAACAAGCACCTCCAGCGTGTAATGCAGGGATAACAGAGACGATTTCGAAATTTTTTGCTTCTGCCACTGTTCGTTCTACCACCAATGCTCGATTCAAATGTTCGCAACCTTGGACAGCTAAGACAATTTCTTTAGGATCTAATAGCTCTTTTAACGTACGGATGATCCACTGACCAACTTCCGCACTGGAATTTTTTCCAATATGTCCACCGACGACTTCACTTGTGCTGCACCCTAAAACAAAGAGATCTCCTTTTTTCAAGTGTGCCTCAGCCAATACGTCATTAACTATTTCAGTCAATTGAACTTTCAATTCTTTTTCTGACAACTTCATTCTCTAAAACCTTCTTTTCAATTAATATTGCTTCCGTGCTTGAATACGTTGAAGACTTGCAGTTATAGGAAAGGCAAGACCCATACCGATAAGATTTTGAAAGGTATTCCCTGGGATAGAAGCCACTCCAGCCGGCCAATCATACAAAATCCAACCGGCGATACCATAGCCGACGATCATAACTAAGCTTCCTAAAAAAAGACCAAATAGCCACATACGAGTAGAAGATTTACTGAAAGATCCGGCAACATATCCTTGTAATCCGTGAATCACTAATGAAAAAATAGCCCATTGCGGATATCCTGAAATCAAATCGATTAATAGACCACTGGAAGCACCGACAACTAATCCACCCATTGGACCATAAAGAAAAGAAGCAGTATAAATTCCAGCCTCACATAATGTCACAAAGCCGTTCGTAGCCGGTACAGGGATCAAAATAGTTAATGAAAGTGCAACGGTCAACGCAATCAACATCGCATAGATTGTTAGTTGTTTAGTTTTCATTTATCGTTCCTCCTTTTTGGATACCGCCAGACCAGACGCTTCCTGTATGATCATTCATCAGCACACCATTGGAAATACAATGGGCAACAAATTTTTTACTTTCTGCTACGGCTTTTGAAACGTCTGTTCCTAATACAAGATTCGCTGTTATTGCAGAAGAAAAGGCACAACCGGCACCATTTACTGTCGGGGTATCGACTTTTTTCTGAGAAAACACCTCATGATGGTCAACTGAATAGAGAAGATCCACAGCTTGTTCGCCAGCCATCCTTGTGCCGCCTTTTATTACAATTTTCTTTGCTCCTGAAGCAGTGAGCTCTTTAGCGAGATGGATCATTTCTATCAACGAAGAGGGGAGAGCTTGACCAGAAAGTAAAGCAGCTTCTGCCAAATTAGGCGTAATCATCGTAACAAGTGGAAAAAGTTCTTCGATGAGCTGCGAAATATACCATTGATTGATCACAGTTTCAGTTTCTTTGAATGCCAAAACAGGGTCTAAAATGATTGGGATATTTTGTTTTGCTTTTATGAAGTCTCGAACAACCATGATTGCTTCACTTGAATTTAATAACCCAATCTTGATTCCATCTAATGAAGTCATTTGATCAATTGAAGCCAACTGTCGTTCAAGCAATTCTGAAGGAATAGATTCCAAGATAAATCGCCCATTCGTATCTAGTACCCCTATAGATGTCAAGGCGCTTAGCCCGAATAAACCAAAATCTTCAAAAGTTTTTAAGTCTGTTTGGATTCCTCCACCAGCAAATGGATCAGAGCCACCAATCGTCAAGATTCTTTTCATAACATTTCCCTCCATGAATAAGAGTATAACGAAATTTTCAAAAAAGAAAAACAGCCAATTGGCATATTTTTATCTCATCCAATTTTCAAAAAGAAGCGAAAAGGGAATGTGACAAAAATCGTGTCACATT